>NZ_JACJPU010000052.1:0-34789 GCF_014696235.1 Sphaerospermopsis sp. FACHB-1194
CTGAGCCTGTCCTGAGCCTGTCCTGAGCCTGTCCTGAGCCTGTCCTGAGCGGTGTCGAAGGGCGGTGTCGAAGGGCGGTGTCGAAGGGCGGTGTCGAAGGGCGGTGTCGAAGGGCGGTGTCGAAGGGCGGTGTCGAAGGGCGGTGTCGAAGGGCGGTGTCGAAGGGCGGTGTCGAAGGGCGGTGTCGAAGGGCGGTGTCGAAGGGCGGTGTCGAAGGGCGGTGTCGAAGGGCGAAGTCGAAGTGCGGAGTCGAACTATGTCGAAGTATGCCCACCCCACAATATTTATTTGATTTATTTGATTTATTTGATTTATTTGATTTATTTGATTTATTTGATTTATTTGATTTATTTGATTTATTTGATTTATTTGATTTATTTGATTTATTTGATTTATTTGATTTATTTGATTTAATTATTCACAAAAAATACAATTACCCACAAACTATAAGTCATGAATTATTAATTATCAATTATCAATTATCAATTATCAATTAATTAAATCTCTCTTTTGATAGACTTAATGAGTAGATAAAATTACTAATCTATAGATGGAAATTTTCATGGAATAAACTATGAATATTATTGCTTGGATAATTCTGGGTCTGATCGCCGGAGCTATCGCTAAAGCTATTTATCCTGGTCGTCAAGGTGGCGGAATTTTAGCCACAATGGTATTAGGAATTATTGGTGCTTTAATAGGTGGAACTTTAGTTACTTTATTGGAAACAGGAACATTACAATTTACAGCCGCAACCTTGAGCATACCCGGTATAATTGTGGCTATTATTGGGGCAATGATCGCCATTTTTATTTGGGGCTTAGTTAGTGGTCGTACCAGTCATTAATGGATGAGTTTAAGATGATTGAATCCTGAGTTACGAGATATTAGCAAATAAAATTTAGTCAATGATAAAAAGGTAATGAGTTTTACCCCATTACCTATTACTCGTTATGGAAATAAAAGAAATTAAACACCAACTTTTTGTTTTGACCACACACCATTTTCATCTTCATCAAATTGTTGATGAACCGCATCCCAAGCAGATTGTTCAGCGGTAAATTCATCGTTGGTTTCATCAAGTACAGTGTTATAGTGCTGAATGAACAATTGTTGTGATTCTGCTGATAAATGAGCGCGAACTTCAGGAGATAAATCTTCTGGACTGTTACAAGGACCCGGACAAGGATGGGTAAGTGTTTTACCAATGGTGTGCATTTCTTCACCACCAGAACTTTCTAATATTAATTGAAATTCACCGCTGCGATCGCTCGGAATTTCTACCATTAATAAAAACTCTCCCGCTTGTAAACGAGTTTGATAAACCGCTGCTTTATCTTCTGGCATTCCCATAGCCGTAAAAACCGATACCAAGCCAGCGCCAGCACTACCAGCGATCGCACCACTCGCAGCACCCAGCAACACCGCACCAATAGGTCCTGCTGCCACAATTGGTCCGACAAAAGGAATAAACAATACTCCTACACCTGTAAGTAAGCTGAGGAAAGAACCAAACAAAGATCCAAAAATTGCCCCTGTTCTCAAACCTCCTAAAATCACATCGCGCTTGGTAATAAAACCAGAAATTCGCGTTTCTGACTGGAAATTTCTCCCCATCACTGAAATATGATCTTTCGGTACACCTCTATTTAGTAAACGACGAATTACATCATTAATTTGCTTTTGTTCTTTAAATACAGCTGAGATGGTACGCTCTGCTTGATATCCTTCTGGCACTTGTTTACTCCTTTTAATTTATCTTCTCTTTGTGTTGAAAATTGTGTGGCAAATTCTTAACTAAACACCCACCGGAACTTTAGTTTCTGTTGGTTGTTGTTTGGCATTTGGTTCTAATGCTTGTCCTTCAATAAATGAACGTAGCATCCAAGCCATTTCTTCATGTTCTTCCATCAAATCAGTTAAAAAGTCGGCGGAAACTTGATCATGAAATTCTTCACTACAACGATCTACATGATTTCTGAAATTACGAATAATCTGCTCATGATCTTCCACTAATTGATTTACCATTCCTGTTGCTGTAGGAATTTCTCCGCTATGTTCTTTGAGAGTAGCAATATTGAGAAAACCTTCCATTGTACCAATGGGATAACCACCCAAAGTTCTAATTCTTTCTGCTATTTCATCAATATTTTCTGTAATTTCTTCATACTGTTCTTCCCACAATTCATGCAGCGTGCGGAACTGAGGACCAACAACATCCCAGTGATATTTTTTAGTTTTTACTACCAGCACATAAGCATCTGCCAAATCTTGATTTAACAAATCCACCACACCGCGACGTTGTTCTTCTGTCAATCCAATATTGATTGTATTCATGCTCATTATTTGCCTTTCAACTATTAACTACTTACTTAATAAGTTCTCAAAATATCGACATTATCCACATCAACCCAATAAAACCAATTCAAAACCGAAAAATCATAATTATGAATTATGAATTATGAATTATGAATTATGAATTATGAATTATTGCTTGCTGCCTGTAATTTTTTCCAAAAAACTTTCTACTTCCTGTTCTACTGAAGTAGTCCCACTTTCGGTATTTTCAGGACGCTTCATTTTTTCAATATCAGCTGCTCCTTGAACCTCGTTAAGTCCTCTCCTAGTTTTTTCTTGAGATTCTTTCATTCCTATGGGTGGTTTTTTAGCAGCTTCATCAGTTTTGCGTTGAGTTTCTAATAATTGTGTCGTTCCTTCTGTTGGTTCACTTTGATAACTACTGATAGCTAAAGCAGGAAAAGCATTGAATAAAAATATGAAGGTACAAGCAAAAGCTAATACTATCAATCTCGATGCTAATTTCCATCTAGATTTAGCAAAATCAAGAATCTTCATTTTTATATTCTTCCACTCTATTTTTCTATTTTCTTTCTAGTTTCAGATTAATTGACTGTCAGAGCATTTTCATCAATCTTACGAGAGAATTAGGTTGAATTTTGCACTAAAAAGCTCATCAAAATCTATCTGGAGATAGAAAATCTCACTGCCGCTAAACTATCAAACTCTGTCTTCGTATGTTCTGTTACTTATATTTGAGAATTAAGGGTATGAATTTTATACCAATGAAACCTCTACCCCAAATTGAGATTTTCTGTTAAAACTGTAAAAGTTCAAATTCTCATATTGTGAACTATATCACAGAAATCAATGCTAAACTTTGTTAATTCTACTTCCACAAACAACGACAACAAAACAAGAAACATTATTTTTGTTGCCACAATAGCATTATTTCTAACTGCTTGTACCAGTAACCCAAATACACCACAACCAAACACTAACAGCGAAGCCTTTGGTGTTTCCATTCCTGAAAATAAAGTAAACACAAAATCACAACCACCAGCAAAAATCGAAAACCTGAATTTTACCGTTCCAGCTAAATTTCAAGGCAAGACAGTTTATCAAGTCAAACTCAAAAACAATGAAAAAGTGATTGCGTTAACTATTGATGATGGTCCCTGGCCAACAACCACAGAAGCAATGTTAGATATTTTCACAGAACATGATGTCAAAGCCACATTTTTTTGGGTAGGAAGTTCTTTAAAAAATCATCCCGAAATTGCTAAAAGAGTGGTAGCGGAAGGTCACGCCATTGGTAATCATACCTGGAATCATTTATATAAAAGAATGAGTCCAGCCACAGCTAAAAGTGAAATTGAAAAAACCAATGATTTAATCTATCAAACCACAGGGGTAAAAACATCTATATTTCGTCCCCCTGGAGGTTATTTAAATAATGGTTTAGCTGCTTATGCTAAAAGTCGAAATAAAGCCGTTGTCATGTGGTCTTTAACTTCTGCTGATACCGATCCCCGTGCCAAATATCAAGTGTTTGTGAAAAATGTGGTTAAAGGTGCAAAACCAGGAGCTATTGTTTTAATGCACGATGGGGGAGGAAATCGAGAAAGAACTGTAAAAGCATTGCCAGAAATTATCACAGGATTGAAACAACAAGGTTATAGATTTGTCACAGTTCCCGAATTATTAGAAATGGAACAATAATATAGCAGGAGTCAGGAGTCAGCAGGCAAAGATCAATATTTATTTCCCTATTCCCTATTCCCTGCCTAATTTAATCACTTAAAACAGATGCACAAACTTGAGCTTCTTGCCAAAGTTTATGTAAAAAGAACTCAGTGCGATCGCTCATTGTCGTTATAAACACACCCTGGGCTTCTTCCGCACCATCTGATAACCAAGAACCCCGCAAGGTGATTTCCAAATACTCAGCATCACAGGTAGACAGAGCTATAATTTCACCGTCATTTCGTTGTGCTTCAGCCTTGAGCCTTTCTACTCCTGGTAAATCTACAGGTAGCAAAAAGGAAGCCGTGCTAGGTTCAAAATGTAGCGTTTGACCGATTCGCAGCGCCAAAATCACTCTTTGCGCCACCCATTCTTCCAGTGACAGCGTGATACACTCTAAATAAAAGCTTCTTTCGGTATAATTTAATTTCAGCATTCCTTATGCTCTCCTGTTATTCCAGGTTTGCTTGCAAATCTGTCATTAGTCACCAATCACCAATCACCAATCACCAATCACCAATCACTGATTAAAAACCCCCGCTTTACCTATATCGGCAGCGGGGGCTAAAATTGACCTGATACTTTTCTGGTCTTATTCTGGTACAACATTTTCCCTGTACCTCCCGCTTGTTATCTCTAATAGTGGTTTAATATTCAGCAGATCAAAGTTGATATATCTAAAATCATAATTACTCTCTGTGTTTTGCCTTGGATGCTGACTACCATCGGCCATAAATAAATACTCCACTTCCACAACAACAATTTCCCAACTGGCCTGACAGTTGCTGGGATGGAAGGGACTGGAAATGGGGTAAATGAATTTCACAGAAAAATTCACCTCAAAAAAATTTTATCTATTGAACATTCCTTTAAACATACTACACTTGTATTACTATCCTGTCCATATCTATAAGGAGAAAAAATCAAATGCATACCATCGCACGCACCTCAACCACCGACATGGAAGTTACCAGCATCCGTTTAGAACGCGAACTGAAAGATAAACTGAAAGAGATAGCAGGCAATCAAGGATATCAAGCTTTGATTAGAAATGTTCTCTGGAATTATGTGCAGCAAAAATCAGGTGAGTGGAAACCCCGATTTTCCCGTGCTGACATTCGAGCGAGTATAGCGGCTACAGCCCAGCAAGATGAACGTTGTGTCCTCACAGGTAAGTTAATTGAAGCTCAACAGCCAATGTTATTAGGACTGACAAAGAATGGCGACATGGTTCCTCTAAGTGCTGAGAGTTTGGCTCTATAGCAAATTATAGTCCAGGTTGCTTACCAGTTATGATCATAGTGCTGGAACAAAGTTTGTATTGGTGAATTATCAAATATTAAGCAAGCCACAACCACCAGGAGAAAGTATCGAAGCTAGTAGGTGAAGATACTTTCTCGTGGTTTACAGGGTACGAACAATCAAATGTTAGTAGCTAGAAGCAGCCTATATCTTTATTTACAGGGAGCGATCGCTGTTGAGAGTAACCCTATTGACAACTCTCAGTTGAGCGAAATTTGTTTTACCCTCACACTACCTCAGTTTTCCTCAGCAACTCATTCACATTCTCAACAGTGACTACAGAAAACAAAACAGCGGGACTTGATTCCCCTAACCTCATTGATGACAATGCTCTAGAAACCAACTTGGATATTGATCCAGTCATCATCCAAGTGGAGAAATTAGCAGAACGACAGCGGCAAATTACCGCCCAGGTTCAAATTCCCCACTCCATCGAAAAAGTCTGGAAAATTCTCACAGACTATGAAGCCTTACCTCAATTTATCCCTAATCTCGCCAAAAGTTGTTTGTTAGAGCATCCCAATGGAGGTATACGTCTAGAACAGATAGGATCTCAGCGTTTGCTCAATTTCAAGTTTTGTGCGCGTGTGGTTTTGGATCTAGAAGAAATCTTTCCCAAACTCATCAACTTCCAAATGGTAGAAGGAGACTTCAAAGGTTTTTCCGGTTGCTGGAGCTTAGAACCTTATACCGTTGGTACAAGTCAAGGTACTAAGCTGTGCTACACAATTCAAGTTTGGACAAAGCTAACAATGCCAATAGCAATTATTGAAAAACGTCTCAGCAAAGACCTACAACTAAACCTCATAGCAATTCGCCAAAGAGCTAATGAGCAAGTCCTAAGTTGACAATTTCATAGACAAAACTATACTTATATTGACAAAAATCAATATATTTTTAGGAAAAAATCAACTACTTGATATATAATACGGTGATATCAAGTATTGAATTGAGACTATTGCCGACGCGAAAACCAAGCAATGATGGTGGTAGTCTTTTTCAGAAACTTAATTGGAACACAATCGCGTCTGGCTAAGGCGTGAAAGTCTACTGAGGGATAACTGCTCCCATGCTCCCGTTGAAGTAGAAAGTAAAGTCTAGTTTTGTCTAGGTTTTATATAGCAGTTAAGTAGGGTTTGCTGAAAAAGTCTTTCCGTGAAGATTAAGGAGAATGGCTAACGCCACGCTTACTTCGACTGCGCCCTTCGACTGCGCCCTTCGACACCGCCCAGGACAGGCTCAGGACAGGCTCAGGACAGGCTCAGGACAGGCTCAGGACAGGCTCAGTACAAGTCGCTATCAAGGAGTCAGGAGTTCAAGGATATCAAGGAGTTTTTTGTATTTGGAAACGAGGTAAAAACCATCAAAGTGCAAGGTTTTCCTACTCATAGTTTTCAAAACCTTGCACCTATTTTCTTTGTGATCACCCTCAAACTCTTTATTCATCGTGATTTTCAGTTTATTCAGCAAACCCTCAATAAACTTTGCACTTTTTGAAAATTTAAAAGGCTAAAACCCTTTTCTTGTAATATTTTGATCTTAATTCAGCATCCGCCAAATAAAATTTCTTCCCTACTTTTTGATGTTTTATGTTTTAGTACCCCCAGGGGAATTCGAATCCCCGTTACCTCCGTGAAAGGGAGGTGTCCTAGGCCTCTAGACGATGGGGGCATCGGACTTCACTTTTAATAATCTACTCTATTTCCCAGAGGATGTCAACACCTTTTTCTAAAATTTTTTTTCGGCATCTAAAATTCATGGAAATCGAGGAGTGGAGAAGGCAGGAGCCGCTGGAATCGTTTTTCATCCCTCCCCTCAAGAACGCAACAACCTGCCCAAAAACTTGTTATCGTGTTATTGGCTTGCAGATATCCCATTTCATCAGGTAAGTCAGTCGGCACGAAAAAACCAAAGCAAGTACAAAAATATAAAATTTTGACACTCTCCTGTCTCCTGCTGCCAACAGCCTATTGATTACGGTCGCCAAATCCTGAAAAAAGATGTAATATGGACAACTAAGCATGAAAAAATATCCTATTGTTTTAAAGATGGATGTGCAGTTGTACCTGTAAAGTTAATGTTAATATTGATGATTCTCGACAAAGGTTAATTAACGGATTTTGAAATTAATTCCTCAAAATCTACAACATGGAAGCATCTTTTCAAATCACCCTACAGATGGTGTTCACAGTTCTTGCAGGTATCAGCGCCCAAGTGATGGCTGCATATTTCAAGCTGCCCAGCATCGTCTTATTACTTTTGTTAGGCATTCTCTTGGGTGCTGATGGCATTGGACTATTACATCCCCATCTGCTAGGAACAGGACTAGAAGTAATTGTTTCCCTAGCGACGGCAATTATTTTGTTTGAAGGCGGACTGAAATTGGATCTGCGGGAGATGGGCAGGGTTTCCGTCAGTTTGCAACTGCTGGTCACCTTGGGAACCTTGATCACACTGCTTGGTGGCAGTATGGCGGCGCACTGGCTAGGAGAATTTCCCTGGAATATAGCTTTTCTCTATGCTTCCATAGTCGTTGTCACAGGTCCTACAGTCATTGGTCCACTGATCAAACAAATCAACGTAGACCGACAAGTGGCAACGCTGCTGGAAGGGGAAGGGGTTTTAATTGACCCGGTGGGAGCTATTTTAGCCTACGTGGTTCTAGATACTATTTTGAATGGTGATCCTGACCCTATTAAAGCCATTATGGGTTTAATCTTGCGTTTAAGTGTAGGCGCAATGATTGGCGGTGTTGGTGGTTTTTTGATGAGTTGGATTTTCAAACGCGCCAATTTTCTCTCTTTTGAACTGAAAAACCTAATGGTGTTGGCAGGACTGTGGGGTTTGTTTACCTTAGCGCAAACTATTCGCAGTGAGTCAGGAATTATGACTACAGTTGTAGCCGGTGCGGTATTTGCTAACTCATCAGTCCCTGAAGAACGCCTGTTACGCAGCTTTAAAAATCAGCTAACAATTCTCAGTGTTTCTGTACTGTTTATTCTCCTAGCCGCTGATTTATCTATTGCCAGTGTGTTGGCCTTGGGTTGGGGTAGTTTATTTACTGTTTTGGTATTGATGTTCGTGGTGCGCCCGATCAACATTTTATTGTGTACTTGGAACAGTAATCTGAATTGGCGACAGAAATTGTTTTTAGGTTGGGTTGCGCCCAGAGGCATAGTTTCTGCTTCTGTGGCATCTTTATTTGCAATTTCCCTGACACAACGGGGTGTTAATGGTGGTGATGCGATTAAAGCTTTGGTGTTCTTGACAATTATCATGACTGTTTTTTGTCAAGGGTTAACAGCTGGGTGGCTGGTGAAATGGTTACGCATCACTTCTAAAGATGCCACTGGGGCAGTGATAGTGGGTTGTAATCCTTTGAGTTTATTGATTGCCAGGTTCTTCCAGGAACGAGGAGAAAGTGTGATCATTATTGACACTGACTCCCAATATTTTGCTCAAGCTGAAGCTCAAAATCTGCGCGTGATTGCTAGTAGTGCGCTAGATGCAGAAGTATTGGAAGAAGCTGGCATTGCTTCAAGGGGTACTTTTTTGGCAATGACTAATAACGGGGAAGTGAATTTTGTGTTAGCACAACGGGCAGCAGAGGAGTTTAATCCACCCCGTGTTTTAGCAGTATTTCCCCGTGATCCCCAAGCTTCTGGCTCGGTGAACAGCAGCAATAGCAGAGTGAATCAAGCTTTTGTCTCTGACTTACCTGTGAAAACCTGGAATGAATATTTAAGTAATGGCCGGGTAAAATTGGGAACAACTACTTTGAATGAGGCTGAATTTTCCAGTCAGCAGGAGCATATACAGGAAAAGATTAGGACTGGGGTGTTAGTACCGCTATTGATGGAAAGGGAAGAGCGCCTACAGGTAATGTCAGTTAATCAAAGTTGGGAAATAGGCGATCGCATTATTTACCTGTTGTATGATTCCCGACCAAATCTGTTAAAACGTTTATCTGGTGCTAGTCAGTCTACAGCCTTGGCTTTAGAAAAGTTACCAGAAGTGGAAGAAGTACCCACCGCTAAATTCTCTCAACTGTCTGCTACGGAAGCATCTGGTAATTGAACTTTTGGTAATTGAACTTTAATAGAACCGACTCACGAGTAGCAAAAACCTGTTACCTGCTTTGGCTTGAATGTTCCTGTTTTCAATGCCAAAATAGGAAGTTATTATTTGTTAGTGAGAGAATCCAATCTCTAAAAATGGCAATATAATTTAAAAGATAAAATCCCTAGTAAAGCATGGCAGAAATGGCTGTATCTAGCAATGAAAAAAAGCTGATTTTCTCTGGTGTTATAACTGTTACAGCCTTCTGCCTGATTCGACTAGTAAATTGCAACCGAGCCGAGTGAACGATAACAGCTATGTCTTACGCATCCATCCTGAAAAATATACCAGAAATATTCAGCCAACCCACTGGAATAGCAGCTATAGCCTCTCTTGGTATTCACGGTGCTATTGCCTTGATTGTGCCATTAATGCCTGTTGATTCTGGTCAACCCACAGCAGCTGATTCTACAAAAGCAGTCGGATTAATGGAATTGAGTTCGGCTGATCAAAACCGATTGCCTCAAACAGCACCATCCCAGGTGGCTTTACAACCCCAACTGCCACAACAACCGGGAATTCCTTTAATTAACTTTGGTGAGGAAAAAGTTATCATCCCACCTGTAGAACCAGCTATCCAAGCTCCTTTACCTAGCCAGTCGGTACTGCCACCGATCCCTACATCATCGGCCAACTATAATCTTTCTTACTTGCCCAAAAGGCAGCCTATCCAAAGATTTGCTAGAAACGATTTTAGAACTCAAGTTTCTAATTTCCGCATCAGCAGAAATACATTCTCTCCTTCATCCTCTCCTTCATCCTCTCCTTTTGTGGATGATATAGATGCCAAAATTAAAGAAACCCAACCACTGAATATCAACCGTTTGCCACAACTTGAGGCAGATAATAAATTACCTAGTGAACCGCTAATTAACCCATCTCCTGATGCTATTGATATTGGCTCTACAGCAACACCACAGGGTGTTACTGAACCACAAAAAATTCAGTTAGGAGATAACTCAGTTCAAATTGCTGCTAATTCTGCTCCTGATCTTGCTGCTGAACCATCTCTACAAGGTCAAGATCAATTACGGGCAGCGGCAATCGTGATCCCATCTTCAGCAACTTCCACTCAGCAACAAACCCAAGTAACAACTGGAAGCGAGTTTGATTCTCAAGGTCAGAAACGGGAACAGTTACTGGCCAAGCTCGACTCTTATAACACCCTGAGAACAACAATTCGGGAAGCATACCCCAATGTTAAGGAACAAGCAGTTATCCGTGAAACTATCTCGACAAATCAACCCGGGATGGAAGGTACTGTTTTGGGTCGATTGGTTGTAGATCCTGATGGTAAGGTCTTAGATATCAAGTTTCAAGATGGATCAGTATCTCCTGAACTACAATCCAAAACTAGAGAATTTTTCAACGCTAATCCACCTAAAGGTGAGAAACGCATTAGTTCTTATCCTTTCCAACTCAGATTTACAAATAATGGCGATAGGAAAATTCCCCAGAAGATTGAACAGTTAAAGCCCTCACCAAGCCCAGATGATCAAACAGTATCTGATCCACAAATAGACAAAAATCAGTCTAATAATCAAGCTGTTGTTATTCCTAGTTCATCACCAACATCTGTAGTTAGTGATGATAAATCTGCTTTATCTACTGAATCTGCTCAAAAGTTGATTCAACAGTTACGTCAAATGAAGGAAACAAGACAAAACTCAAATCAAGAAAATTAAGAATTCACGAGTCGTAGGGGCGAAGCATTCGGAAAATAACCTGTGATCAAAATTGATAATTTATCGCCCGAATGCTTCGCCCGTACAAGAAAATTGTGATCAAAATTGATAATTTATCGCCCGGATGCTTCGCCCGTACAAGAAAATTGTGATCAAAATTGATAATTTATCGCCCGGATGCTTCGCCCGTACAAGAAAATTGTGATCAAAATTGATAATTTATCGCCCGGATGCTGATGCTTCCAGCACGCTTCGCGAACGCCCCTACAGGAGTCAGGAGTTAGGAGTCAGAATCAAGAATTAATTTTTACCTACTCCCTGCTCCCTGCTTTCTTCATAACAAGTGTTCAAAAAAACATGATACTACCAGCCTGTTTCCGCTTTCTGGAAAACATAAGCGGCCACTTCTAGAATTTCCTGCTCGCTTAATTTGCTCTTGAAGGCGGGCATGGCACTTTTACCGTTCTGAATTTGATGGATAATGGTTTGAATAGGTTCGGTATCATAATTTTCTAAATATTTTGATAGTGCTGATTTTTGTAAAGTTTTATGTTCAACTAGGATATTAGCGCCTCCTATATGGCAAGAAGCACAGTGATTACTAAAAATGGCGCTGCCTGTAGATGCTTCTGCGGCTAAGGCGGGATCAATGAATTGAAAGTTAAATAAGAGGGCGATCGCCAACAGTAAAATTAATAAAGGTATTCTCAAGAGATTTTCCTCGTAACTTCTGACACATTTAAATTGTAAAATTCTAATATTCTGAACTCTTGTTTAACAGGCAAGATGCCTGTTCCACTTATACAAATTAGGGGTTGCTGAGAAAGTCTTTCCGTGAGGGCATAGGAGTCAGGAGTCAGGAGTCAGGAGTCAGGAGGAGATTGGAAAATTTCTTTGCCATCTCTTGAAATCCCCAAAAATGCACACTTTTTCCGGTATACCCTTCAAAACCCTTGCACTAATTTCTGTGTTTATCAGCCTCTAACCTTTGATATATCAAGGTTTTAGGTTTATTCAGCAAACCCAAATTAAATGCACAACAGCTTATCACTATTGACACTCTGCGTCTTAAAGGAGCGCAGATTCTTGATTCAACGAGTCCACTTAGACTAGATCCCTTTTTCTTATAAATCCAAGAGATTGTGGCATCTTCAGTGATGGAATAACTTGTATATTATAATACGGCATTTATCAAATAAAATTTATCTTACAAACTAAAATTAGCGGTAACTAGCTCATCCCTTTATTCTTTCCCAGGGATCAAACTCGTTACCGCTCCTATTCATTAGTTTGTACCACCTGATGAGCAAAAAAATCATCTGGTGTTAAATGAGCGAGATTGTTAGCTGGCAACAGTTAGTTTACCAACCATACCCGCACCACGGTGAGGTTCGCAGTAGAAAGTGTAATCACCAGTTGGTGCATCTGCGGGGATAACTGTTTCCATTTTTTGCCCAGGATTGAGTGCTAATTTTTTGTGAGACAAAGATGCAGCTAAATCTTTATCCTTAGCAGGATTTTTTATAGGATCAAAGACAACGTTGTGGGGAGGAACTTTGTTGTTAAACCACACAATTGTGTCACCAGGTTTAACAGTTAACTGCTTAGGCTCAAATTGCAACAATCCTTTGTCACTACCCAATTTGACGGTGTAGGTTTCAGCAGATGCGGTGGGAGTGAAAACAGCAAAGCTGCTAACAACTAACAGTACAGTTAAAACAGCTAAAGTCAAGCGTCTCCAACTTGCTGCTATTAATTTCATGGCTCTCTCCTGAGATATAGTTTTATTTTTCTTTTCTTATGTTAACTACATTTAACACCAAATATGACAACCTGTCATAGATAAAATTTTTTTTTTAATAATTAGGGTTTGCTGAAAAAATGCAAAACGCAGATAAATCAAAAGTTTGAGGCTGATAAATAGGAAAAAAGTGCAAGGGTTTTGAAGGGTATACGTGAAAAAGTGTGCATTTTTTGGGATTTCGAGAGATGGAAAAGGAATTTTCAAACTTCCTCCTGACTCCTGACTCCTGACTCCTGACTCCTATCCCCTCATGGAAAGACTTTCTCAGCAAGTCCTAATTAGCGGTTATTAATAGGAAAATGCAGCTTAAAATACAAAGTTCCCAATCCTGCTGCCAGAGAGCAAAGTCAAGTATAAGCAGTAGGTATAAGTCAACCAAGATAACAGTAATGCTTGAATGCACTCAGGTATCAGGACTAGGAAGTGAGATTTTTCTACAGTAAGGGCAAAATTGCCCATACTTTTAGAAAGTAAGAAGGCCAATGAGCAGATGTTTAGTAATGGATCTTACCACCACCCCATCTAATACCAACGATTTTTGGCTGGATGAGAATATGACCTGCGATCGCTGTCAAATCATCGTCTGTCAAGTTTCTCATTTCTGTAAAGATATCGGCGCTCTTGATACTAGGATGAATTTCAGAAATCTCGATTTCACCATCGTAGGTGGTAGGATTCTTCATGTAGTCAACCAGCCCTTCAATATTGTCACGTCTGGGTGTAGCTAGAGCTAAAGCTTCTGGTTCTAATCCTACGTTTTGATTAGTCTTGGTTACACCACCAGCATGACATTGAGCGCAGGTGTCATTAAATAATTTTTTACCTATTGCCAGTTGCGGTATGCTAATGACAACAGTATCACCCTGTTCGTTCAATTTGACAGTTCTGGTAGCTTGATCTAGTTCCAAAGCTGTTGCACTACCGATGAATAATTGAAAACTCAATACAACAGCAGCAACAACAACGCTTATCAGTCTTTTAAACATATTTCCCCTTCAAGTTTGTAATGCTCAACACAGCTAAGACACCAATAGTTTCAAAAAGCACAGATATTGATCTGATGCTATCTGATGCTAAAAGTTTGCCGGGTATCACCCCGACGGGGAGAACTACAACACCCCTGATCCTGTGGCTAAAAGCTATCAGGATGATTTTGGTAAAATATTCTCGCTATCATTAACATCAGCATGAATCAGTTTACCATTAGGTGCTGATCCTGAGTTTGTTAATCCCAGGGAATTAGAAATAGGAAAGATGCTGACAGATGCTCACAATTGATACAAATCTTTATCTAAAAATTTACAATTTGCAAAGTTAACCTTTGCCACCGGTAAAAGTCACACCTTGAATAAAGTAGCGATTGAAAAAAGCATAAATTCCTAAAGCTGGTAAAGTAAACACCATAGAAGCAGCCATAATGTAATTCCAATAGCTGATATATTGACCTTTAAAGCTATTCAAACCCAGAGGTAAGGTAAACATTTCCGGGTCAAATAAAATTACCAGAGGTAGTATAAAATTATTCCAACTACCCATAAACACAAAAACCGCCTGTGCTGCTAGTGCTGGTTTTGCTAGGGGTAAAACAATATCTCGGAAAATCTCCCAAGTGCTTAAACCATCTAGTTGGGCTGCTTCTTCTAATTCTTTAGGAAAATTAACAAAAAACTGCCGCATCATAAAAATGAAGGTAGCATTTACCATAGTCGGTACAATCATACCTTGATAAGAATTAAGCCAACCCAATGCTTTTAAAATCAAAAATGTGGGAATGAGAGTAATTTGTGTGGGTACTGCTAAAACTGCGATTATTAAGAATAACCAAAAGCGTTTACCAGCAAATGTCAATCTAGCTAAAGCATAACCAGCCATTGAATTTAAAATTAAATTTAAAAACGTAACGCTAACAGCAATTATTACACTGTTAAATAACCACCGCCAAAATAGTGGTTCTTGGAGAAAAATTTGCTGATAGTTCTTAAAAGTAAAATTGTGAGGAATAAAATTTAGCTCACCGCTAATAATTTCTGAAAGAGGTTTAAAGGATGCAGAAAGCGCCCAAAGAAAGGGAATAATGGTGATAAAACCATAAATTATTAACAACAGATATAACAGGAAATTCAACCAAGGAAAACGAGAAACTTGATTCACAACTTGATTCACAACTTGATTCACATTTTTTCACCTCCAAATATTCGCCTTTGGATCACCGTTACAGAAACGATTAAAGTTGCAAGTAAAAAAGCCACAGCAGCAGCATATCCCAATTGTAAATTTCTAAATACAGCTTGATAAATTAATAATACCACCGTCAAAGTAGCATTATTGGGTCCACCAGTGCCACCGGAAAAAATATAAGATTGATCAAATAATTGAAAAGTGCCAATTATGCCTACAGCTACCACAAACAAAGTCACAGGTTGCAATAAAGGAATAGTAATATTAATAAACTGATCCCATCCATTTGCACCATCTAAATCTGCTGCTTCATAAAGCGTTTGAGGAATATCCTGTAAAGCTGCTAAATAAATCACCATATAAAAGGGCGCAGTTGACCAAATATTCATGATCATAATGCCTTTTAACGCCACTTTGGGATCTCCTAACCAATTATAATTAGGTAATCCAAAAAATGCCAGAAAATCATTTAGTAAACCATCGGTATTATAAATCCACATAAAGATGAGTGTTAACACCGCTGATGATGTAACTGTGGGCAAAAAATAGAGGATTCGCCACCAGTTTTTACCACGAATACCAGAATTTAAAGTAACTGCGAGAATTAAAGCTAAAATTGTTTGACAAGGGACAACAATTGCCACATATTCGACTGTATTTTTGAGAGCAATTTTTAATTGTTCGTCTTCTACCAAATGGGTGAAATTTCTCAAACCAATAAATTGATATTCAATACCGCCTAAAAGTTGTACTTTGTTGAGGGAAAGAAAGACAGCGTAGAGGATGGGGAGGATAACAAAAGTAAGTAATATGAAAATAGCAGGTAGCATGAAAAGATAACCTGCTAGGTTTTCGTTAATCTTCTTGGGTTGGTTGCGGGTTTGTCTGTTGATTTGCAACATATAAATAGATTATATATATTTTCATGGTAAATCTTCTATCCAACACAAATAACTAAATAGCTTATATTTAATACCCACATTTGCATCTACTACAAATTTAATCAACGGTTTCTATCCTCACGCAAAAGTTCAACACTATCACTAAAAGTTTTACCGAAATGACGCTGACGTGCAGCATCTATTTTTGCCCATGCTTGTGCTTGTTCAGATTCTTGAGTGACTAATTTATCCTCTACAAAATTTTCTAAAATTGCCTTGACTTCATCTTCTAAAGTGCGGTTATGGTGTTGCGCTAAAACCTGTAGTTTTTCTAATACAGAAGGATTAATATTTCCTAGTACAACCTGAGTCGTCATATTTCCTCACTATGGCTACATAATAGTCTAAAAAGACAACAGACTTTAATCTCGTTACCTCGTTACCTTCCAGTCTCTGACTGGGAATGCTTTCTGGGAGGTTCTACCTCCTATTCAATATTTTGTTCAGTGTATTTTCACAATAGCAGAAAGTAGAGCCTTCTACACTGCATTCCCAGGTAGAACCTGGGAACGAGGGATTTTTTTATTAATGAACCACGTTCAGCGAAGCTGTTCCCGCAGGGTAGACACGAAGAAGAGAAGAAGAGAAGAAGGAAAGAAGGGAGATTTTATTTTGGCGGACAAGGTCCTATTATTTCTATTCCCTGTTTTTCTTTTTCTGCTAGTTCTAAATTCAATGTTAGCAGTGTTTCTAATATGTCTTCTTCTGGTTGAATTTTATAAGCTGCCATTACCAGTTTGTCTAGTTGTTGATGTAGTTTATAAAGTTGGCTGCTTGGTTCGTTGAAGAATTTATTATATAGTGTGGTGATTCCCCATTGTTTTGTTTCCATTTGTTGGGTGCGATATTGATGGAGTTCTTCGGCTTTGGCGCGGATTTTTTCTACTATTTTTATATCTGCTGTTTGTGGAAATGGAAAGGTTTCAAAACAGGTGTTATGAGTATATGCTATATCTGCTTTTAATGTTGATTTTTGAGCGTGCATCCATTCACGATGTACATTAGATGAGAGAATACCAAATATATAAAAATCATCTGATGCAACTACAACTGATTTATCACCAGGTAGCCAATTTAAGGGTACTGGAATAAATATAGCCCACTTAGAAACTCTAGGAACTGTAAAATATAATGATAAAGATGAAATAGCTTTTCTCATTTCTGGGCGATGACGCAAGGATCTCCACCAATAATTTCTTGCTTTTGCATCTCTGTTATTATCTCTTTGTGGTTTAACATTTTGTTTAATATATTCAAAGGGTAATCTATAATCACTAGCATCTTCAATACTCATATCATTAAAATCAATAATCCATCTTTCAGGTTTCCCATGAGGATTTTTTGCTAAATTAGCACCCATTGAAAATAGCTTTAAAACCTCTTGATTTTTAATGTCTTTTTTAATCCATTCCTGTACTTGTTGTTCAGTAACAATAAAACCTTCACCAACAGGAAGTACACCCTGAAAACATTTATTCAAATTGGCCTTTAATCTAACAGCTTGAGAAACATCAATACTAGATTTCAAAGAAGAATTAATTTGTGATACTATCTGATCATCTAAATAATATTTTTCTGGTTGTTGCTTACACCAATTCACAATACTAACATGAACTTTTGCAGCACCAGACCAAGGTTGTGTAGAAACAGCTTCATGTATATAACCGCCATTTTGAGTAATATAATCTAAAGCTGCTTTTCGGCTTTTACCTTGACTGATGGAATTAGTCGCAACTAACCCAACTCTACCATTTTCATCAATTTTATCATGAGCTAATCTAAACCAATAAGCACAAAAATCCACATCTTTAACTTTCGGAAATTGTTGAAAAATTCTATCTACATATTCATCATTTAATGAAATTCTAATATGTTTACCACCCAAAAAAGGCGGATTTCCTATAATTGCATCTGCTTTTACCCATTCACTAAATAAAGCATCTTGACAAACAATATTATTATCTAAACTATCCAAAGGTAACGCAGGTTCAGTTAACTGTAAACTATCAATGGCAATTTTCCGCGCTATCATCAAAGTCACCCTTGCTAACTCCACCGCAAAGGGGTTAGTATCCATCCCATAAAATTGTAAAGGTGTCACCAAACCCATCTGCATTTGTTTATCTTTTGATTTTCGCAGGTTAGCAATTTTATCTAACAATAATATTTCAATTCTTTTTAATTCCTGATACGCTAAATACAGAAAATTACCCGAACCGCAAGCAGGATCTAAAACTCGATAACTTTGTAATTCTATTTGCAGTGTAGAAAGTTCCTTAACTGTATTTGCTGCTTCTATTCTCTCTTCCCAAAAACGGCTAATTGTAGGGCGGATAATTTTCATTATATCCACTTCTGATGTATAATGAATCCCTCTCGCGTGACGTTCTTTTTTATCTACCGTTCCTTCAAATAAATTCCCAAAAATAGCAGGACGAACTTTACTCCAATTTTCTCGCGCTGATACATCTAAAAAATTTAATTCTTCCCTAGTTAATTCTATGGGATGAATCACCGAAAATAAACCACCATTAAAATAATCTACACCTTGATAACGTCCTGCGGGTGTAATTCCTGGTTGATTCATTTCCCGAAATAAACCACCTAAAACATCATAAGAACTCGCCCCTTTCATGCAATCTTGCACACAAGAAATGAACATATCACGGGGTAAAAGTTGTCTATCTTCTGCAAACATGGCTAACACACATTGCAAAATAAAACGCTGTGCTGTTAATTTTTCAATTCCTCTTTTTTCTAATTCTAATAATAATTCTCCCATGCGTTTGGCGGCGCGTTCTGTGACTTCTACTTGGTTATTTTGGAATACAGGGGTTTTTTGCCCTATTTCCATAAATGCCAATGCTCCAGCCCGTTCTGGTAGTTGCTCCAGGGATATTTTATCTACAGGTGTATCTAGTTGAATATCAAAGTCAAAAATCCAAAATTCATCGAAATTACATAAAATTACATATTTCGGTCGATTTGGTACTAACCTTGTCCAATAATCAAATGCTTGGGAATAATGTTTATTTAAGTCTTCTCCCCGTTTTTTCATTTCAATTAAAACGCGGGGTTTCCAAACTAAATCAGCGAATCCGGTTTTACCAGTTTTACTACTTTTTTTAATAGCTTCTTCGTAAGTTGCACCAACTTCTAATGCACCTTCATGACCAAAAGCACGAAAAAAGCGATCAAGAAATGTTTGCGCTTCTTTGCGTTCCTGTCCCGTGATATGTTGTTGGCAGAATTGCACGAATTTTGATAAACTTTCTGGGGTGGATGATGTCATATCGCTGGATTATAAATATTTGGTTTTATTTGATGTGTATAATTCAATCATTATATGATAATTGATATTTTCCTGCAAGTGCAACAACAATAGGGAGCATCCCAAATGTGTAATTTGATTTTTTGGGAATCTTTGAATTGCTACAAAGTCCTAATATGAATGAACCGCAAAGAACGCAAAGGACACAAAGTTAAGAGGGTTTAAGAGAGTTTTTGGTATTGCTGAGTTGATTTTTTGAAAATTGGGATGCTCCCTAAAAATAAAGATAACTCAATTAAGTAAATCAAACTTAAAAAACGTCATACCCAGATCCCCTTTAATCCAATTTCTACTCTATCATTTTCATCTGCTGATTAGCATTATTCTGCGCCTTTAACATTGCCTGTTTTAAAGATTGTTCGCCCAATAAAGCACTTAAAAATTGATTCTCAAAATTATTCACAATTACTGCTGGATATTTCCCAAGTTGCCAAGGTATAGCATCATCAAGACCTGCTACTAATGCAGACCTTAAATCATCTTGATCATAACCTAATTTCTCGGCTACAGATTTACGAGTTGGTAAAGCAAAACCCGTTCCTGTCCATTTTTCCATTCCTTCTTTACCTGTCAAATAAGAAATTAATTCCCAAGCTGCTTTTTTATGTTTTGTACGTTTATTCATAACATAAGCAACTGTATAAACCATTGTGCCTTTTTGATTATTAATTTTGGGGACTTCTGCGGTAGCAAAATCTAATTGGGGAAAGGTTTCTTGCAGATAAGGAATAGCCCAATTTCCCTCAATTACCATTGCCACTTTACCTTGTCCAAACATATCTGTACCTGAACTCGCACCAATATCTGATGGTAAGGCTGATGTTTGATATTTTCGATATTGATCTATCACTAATTGTAAACCTTTTAAAGCTTTTTCACTAGCAAAGGTAGCATTACCATTTTCATCAATTAAATTTCCCCCAAAAGCTTTAATTTTGTAAACATGACGTGATATTGCTGGACTTTCTCCAAACCCGTATCTATTAAGTTTACCTGTTAATTTTTGAGAGTAATTTAATAATTCATCCCAAGTAGTTGGCGGTTTATTGAAACCTGATTTTTTAAAAGCTTTTTTGTTATAAAATAAAGCCAAGGTAGAATAATCTTTAGGTATTCCATAAATATGGTTATGCTCTTTAAAGATTTCTAATAAATTTTGATCGAAATCTTGTAAATCAAATTTATCTGTGATGTAATTATTGAGAGGTTCTAAAACATTTTTACTTATTAAAAATGGAGCTTCTACAGCATCTAAATAAAATACATCTGGTGCAGCATCCCCAATTAAGCGAGTTTTAATTACATCCATATATTGATCAGAAATTAATTCATATTTAACTTTAATTTGGGGATGTTTGATTTCAAAATCTTGTAATACTTGTTTTAAAAGTTTTTGTTCTACAGGTGAACCACCCCAACCACTGAGTTTAATAGTAACTGCTGATTTACTGGGTGGTAATTGGTGACAACTGATCACAATGATAGCCACTGTGATAATTAATATACAGAATTTTAACCATTTGTATTTGTTCATGGACAGATAAGACAGATAAAACTTTTTATTTTCTCATTTTATTTTCTCATTTATAAATGCTGTAACTCCGGGAGCATCCCAATGAAATAAAAAATGACCGCAGCAACACTAAAAAATCTCTTAAACTCTCTTACCTTTGTGTCCTTTGCGCCCTTTGCGGTTCAATCATATTAAGCTTTGGGGGGCAGATTATTTCCATAGACAAAAATGAATTTACACATTTGGGATACTCCCGTAACTCAAGACTGATCTTTCAGCAGTCTAAATTTTTGTTGAGAAATGGTAGATAGAATAACAAACAATTATCATGATCGGAAATTTTACTCATTTCGTCACCGCTAGACGCTAGTTTATGGACTCGGTTAAAGTTGAAATATCTGCATCTTTAAATCTGGAAATTCCTCAGATTGATTCATTAAACACCGTCTCATCTTCTGAATCTCAATCTAGCTCTCGTTTTCCTAAAAATGCGATTCGTACTAGTTTACAAGCTTCTACTTATGATGCTATTTTTGCAACCATTTTTTCTATTACTACTGGGGGAATTTTACTTAGTAATTTTTTGGTAGAATTAGATGCTAGTCCGGTAATTTTTGGGATGCTTTCTTCAATTCCCATGCTAGTAAATCTCATTCAACCTTTGGGTGCTTATCTTTCAGAGCGCACTACTAGCAGGTTTCGATATTCGGCGCTGGTTTATGGAATTTCTCGCCTATTTTGGCTGTTGTTAGTAATAGGTATTATCTGTAAGAGTTGGGGATTGATCAATTCTCAGCAGTTGGTGATATTAACGCTGGTAATTGTCTTTTTTAGTCATCTTGTTGGGGGTTTGGGATGTGCATCTTGGATGAGTTGGTTAGCAATTATTGTTCCTCGCAGGTTGCGGGGTAGATATTTTGGAATACGTAATAGTGCGGCCAGTTTAACTAATTTGTTATGTGTTCCTTTAGCGGGTTTTGCTGTTTCTCATTGGTTTGGGGGAACTCTTCAAGGTTATGGGGTGGTTTTGTTGGTGGGGATTTTATTTGGATTAGTTAGTTTAGGTTGTCAGTATTTTCAAATTGATGTTAATCCCCAATTACAAAAATTACAAAATACTTATATAGGACTTACGCAAAATAAAGACAAAGTAGAGGTAATTCATGAATCAGTAGGGGTAATTCATGAATTACCCCTACCCTACAATAAGGAAAATGATAAAAATTCCCATTTTTGGATATTTTTACTGTATTTCAGTTTATGGATGTTGGCTTTTAATCTTTGCGCCCCTTTTGTAAATCTTTATCTGCTGGAAACTTTAAATATAGATGTGGGTTGGGTGACGGTTTACAGCAGTTTGCAAGCGGGGGCAAGTTTGCTAATGGTGGTTTTGTGGGGTAGGTTAGCAGATAAATTAGGAAATCGTCTGATTTTGATATTTGTGGGGATAATTGTTGCAGTTACGCCTTTATTTTGGTTTGGAATTGGTGACAGAAATTTAGATATTTGGTTGTGGCTACCACTATTACATATTTTTATCGGTGGTACTGGGGCGGCGGTGGATTTATGTAGTAATAATTTGCAGATTGGTGTTACACCATTAAGAAATCAATCTATTTATTTTGCGATCGCTGCTGCTATTGCCGGTGTCACTGGTGCTTTAGGGACAACTATCGGCGGTTTTATCGCCCAATCTCCCCATTTTGGCGGTTTATTAGGTTTATTTGCCCTTTCTAGCATTTGCAGACTGGCAGCATTGATCCCGCTTGTGTTTGTGAGGGAACAGGTGACAGGTGACAGGTGACAGTAGAGATGGGGAAGCAGGGGAAGGAGGGGAAGCAGGGGAAGATTAAGAACCCAATCACCAATCACCAATCACCAATCACCAATCACCAATCACCTACTCTACCCCTGTAGAAGTTAATGTCATGGTTTCCCACAAAACCATGTTAGGTGCGGTGGGCATGGGTTGGTGTAAAGATATTAACTGTGCCAAGGTATTTTTTAACTGAGTGCGGGGAACAATTTCATCTACAAAACCATGCTTTAGTAAGTCTTCAGCGGTTTGGAAGTCTTCGGGTAGTTTTTCCCGCAGGGTTTGTTCAATAACTCGTCTGCCAGCAAAACCGATGGTGGCTTTGGGTTCGGCGATGATGATATCACCCAACATAGCAAAACTAGCGGTAACGCCGCCGGTGGTGGGGTTTGTCAGGACGGGAATGTATAATAAACGAGCATCTTGATGACGTTGTAGTGCAGCGGAAATTTTCGCCATTTGCATTAAGGACAGCATTCCTTCCTGCATTCTCGCACCACCAGAGGTACAAACGATAACTACAGGATAGCGGCGTTGGGTAGCTTGTTCTATTAAGCGGGTGAGTTTTTCACCGACAACAGAACCCATGCTACCACCCATAAAGCGGAAGTCCATGACTCCTAAAGCGATGGGTAAACCGTTAATTTGACCTAAACCGGTTTTTACTGCGTCTATTAAACCGACTTTTTCTTGAGTTTCCCGGATGCGATCGCTGTAGGGTTTGCGATCGCGGAATCCTAAAGGATCAGTGGGACGCAAATTTTCATCTATGGGTTTCCAAGTATTTGCATCAATTAACTGACGGATACGCTCATCACTATCGACTCGGTTATGATGACCGCATTCTGCACAAACCATTTGATTAGCTTTCAAGTCTTTAGCATAAGCCAAAACACCACATTTCGCGCATTTGTGCCATAAACCATCGGCTATTTCCCGTTCTTGTTTTTCTAAATGGGGAGATCCTGATTTACGACGATTTGCAAACCAATCAAATAGAGACTTTAAACCGCGTGATTCTTCGTTGTTTGCCATTTTTATCTTATTTAAGTAGGTATGAGATTCAAAACAGGTCAATCAATATTGGGATTTGGGATTTGGGATTTGGGATTTTAGATTTGGGATTTTAGATTGACCTCACCCACTGCTGGAGCGGGTATTGTGAATTGTGGATTTGAGGTAAGTATTCAGAAGATAGACTACAGAAGTCAGAATAATAACGCCTTATAGCGTCAGCTTTGATAATTTTGCTAAAATCTTGCTTCTCTCTATTCCTGATTTTATAAGCACTCTGACTCCTGACTCCTGACTCCTGACTCCTGACTCCTGATGATTTTTCTTAGCTTGACTAAATCACCAAATTACGCTTGTAACTAATTTTCGACTTGATTTTGTATTTTTTGGTTGATAGCTTAATAAAAATGCTGCTGCCAATACAACTTTTTTCCAAATGTGTCAGGGGACTTAATTGTATCAACGTATCGGCAAAGGTGTGAAAATACAAAACCTCCATGAAAATGAATCTTCCTCCCAATACATTATTTTTATTATTCAATGGTAAGCTATCAGCATTTATGACATTAGTTGTATTTGCCAACTGCCAAAAGTATTGTTTGACTGTAATACAATTCACAGGTTAATCTTACCAAAATATAAAGATCCAATGAAGTAATGCTGGTTACAGTCATGTGGTTACAGTCATGGAGGGTGTAGGTTGCTGAGGATGAGAATAAAAAACATTTAAATCTAATATTAAAGAAAAGTGATTTTAAAGTTTGAATTTGATGATAATAGGTGATTGGTGATTGGTGACTGGGAACAAGTAATTGGTAAGAATAAACTCTTGCCTCTTGCCTTCGTACTGACTCCTGCCATAATTAAGTCGGCACGAAAAAACCAAGGTATGTAACAAAATGTAAAATTGATAAAAACCTTTTCCCTCCTGCCTTCTGTGTGGGATCATCCCAATTTTGAAAAAAGAACCGCAGTAACACCAAAAACTCTCTGAAAATCTCTTACCTTTGTGTCCTTTGCGTTCTTTGAGGTTCAATCATATTAGGTCTTTGGAGCATTTTTACATTAGATAAAAATAAATTTACAAATTTGGGATGTTCCCTTCTGTCTCCTACCTCCTGCCTTGTCATCACGACAATTTTTAACGCCTACCTACTTAACTGATATATTTCAAGATGGTGGTAGCACAAACTGTAGGTAAGAAGACAAAATAGCTTCACCACCAAAAACAGCAATTACCGCCCCTAAAGCTAAGAAAGGACCAAAAGGCATTCTTTGTCCCATTTGATGGCGTGAGACCATAATTGCACCTCCACCTATTAATACTCCCAAAAAACAGGCCATAAAACTAGCTATTAGCAGATGCTTCCAACCTAACCAAGCGCCCATCATCGCTGCTAGTTTCCCATCACCTGCACCCATGACGGGTTTTCCATAGGCTAGATAACCTAAAATTGAGATGCTATCAAACAGCCATAAGCCCAAGACTGTACCACCTATTCCAAACATTAGCTGTTTGATCCCACCCACCCAGCTATTTTCTGTTAAAAAACCTAAACCCATTTGAAAAACTAAGCCCAATACCAATCCCGACTTGGTAAGTTGACCGGGTAAAATCATTGTATCCCAGTCTATAAGAGATAGAGCTAATAACCAACTGCAAAAAGCCCAATAACCAATTGTTAAGGCTGAAAATTGAAATACCCAAAATACTATTAAAAATATAATTCCTGTTATCGCCTCTACTACAGGATAACGGGGAGAAATTTTGGTGTGACAATAACGACATCTTCCTTTTAACCACAACCAACCAAACACAGGTACGTTATCATAAGCTTTTAATTGGTTTAGGCATTTAGGACAGCGAGAAGGCGGCCAAAGTAAGGATAATCCCGCAGGTAGGCGATAAACTACAACATTGATAAAGCTACCAATAGCAGCCCCCAAAGCGAAGACAATGATACTAGCAGGGACGAAAATCAATGTTTCCATATTGTCAGTTGTCATTAGTCATTAGTTATTCTTCCCAGTCACCAGTCACCAGTCACCAGTCACCAGTCACCAGTCACCAGTCACCAATCACCTAATACATATACGATTCAATTTGTTGTAAGGGTATAAAACATTCCTGTGGTAAGAGAATGGGTTGCTGAGTAAAAATTACTTTACCCCGATGAGTGACGCGACTAATTGCTACTCCTGAAGCTTGCCCCACAATTTCAGGATGTACCTCACAGTAGGTATAGTAAATTTGCCCAGCGGCTTTGATCACGGTGGGATCTACCAAAGGGGTTTGGTTTGCTGGGGTGGTGAAATTTCCCTGTCCTTGTCGTGAAGCGTACACTATTAGTTGTTATGTTATTGATAGATTTGCTTCTAGTGTATCTGAAACTTTTAGCAAAAAACGCTAAAATTTTCTTTTAGTACAATCAAACTATTTTGTTTCCAGAATCTTGATTAAAGCTTCACCCATTGCGCGACAACCTAAAAGATTCATTCCTGGGGACATAATATCTCCTGTGCGATCGCCTTGTTGTAAAACTTGTAACACTGCATTTTCTATTAAATCCGCTGCTGCTGGTTGATCTAAATCATACCGTAACATCATGGCTGCACTTAAAACCTGTGCTAAGGGGTTGGCTTTATCTTGTCCCGCAATATCGGGGGCTGAACCGTGAACGGGTTCATATACACCAGGTCCAGAAGCTCCCAAACTAGCAGAAGGTAACATCCCAATACTACCAGTTAACATGGCCGCAGCATCGGAAAGAATATCACCGAACAAGTTACCAGTAACAATAGTATCAAATTGTTTGGGGGCGCGGACTAATTGCATGGCAGCGTTATCTACATATAAATGAGATAGTTCAACATTTGGATATTCTGAAGCCAGCTTAGTCATTTTCTCTCGCCAAAGTTGAGATACATCTAATACATTGGCTTTATCCACAGAACAAAGTTTTCCGCCGCGTTTTTGGGCAGTTTCAAAGGCAACTTTACCAATTCTCTCTATTTCCGATTCGCTGTAAACCATCGTATTTACACCACGTCTTTCTCCGGTTTCTGTAGCAAAAATACCTTTAGGTTTACCGAAGTAAATCCCGCCTGTGAGTTCCCGCACTACCATAATATCTACACCTTCGACTACTTCCCGTTTCAAGGTGGATGCGTCTATAAGTTGGGGTAATATTTTAGCAGGTCGTAAATTGGCAAAAAGTTCTAAACCTGCTCTTAATCCTAATAAACCCGCTTCAGGACGTTTATCAGAGGGTAAAGCGTCCCATTTATAACCACCGATAGCAGCGAGCAATACTGAATCACTGCTGCGACAAGTTTCTAATGTTGCAGATGGTAGAGGTTCACCGGTTTCATCTATCGCTGCACCACCGATGAGGGCGGTTTGAAAATCAAAGTTCAAATCAAAGCGTTTAGCGACGACTTTTAGCACGTCCACTGCTACGGCCATTATTTCTGGTCCAATACCATCTCCGGGAAGTAGGGTGATACGGTAGTTTTTTGTCATGGTTTTGTTAATGGGTGTTTGTTTGCAGATTAATTATCATACCAGTGAGTAGTCAGTTTTTGATATCTCACGCAAAGACGCAAAGGAAGAATACAAAAGGCATGGTAAAATATATGAGAACTTCTTTTATTTTCAATTTCTATCAATTTCCATCTGGTGTGACGTACTCTCCCAGTTGTGCGAAATTTTATCACTATAATTTAACGCAGATAAACTCAGATAAACACAGATAAACACAGATAAAAGTTTAAAATAGCGGTAATAGTATGAATTTATGTTATTCTCAATATAGAAAATAAACCGGAGGCTACTAAAAATGACCCAAGAATTAATAGACCTCAGAAACAGTATTTTACAAGGAAATTATACAGAAGCTTTAGCAATTGTAGATGAATTAGAAGGAATGAGTAAAAAAGCAATAATCAGACAAATTAAATCATTCTTAAAAATACTACTCATTCATATAATTAAAAATCAAATAGAAAAAAGATTAACAAATTCTTGGATGGCTTCTATTCGTAATTCAATTAGAGAAATTCAAGAAATCAATCTCAAAGAAAACAAAAAATCCTATTACATCAATGAAGATGAATGGGAAAATTTAATAGAAGAATCAGTTATAGAAGATGCGATCGCAGATGCTAGTTTAGAAATAATGAACGGTAAATATACTCGTTCTCAACTATCAACTATAGTAAATAGAAAGCAAGTTATCAACACAGCAATTACATTTTTATCTCTCACTTATACCTATTCACCCAAAGAATTACCAGCTATCATGGATGATTATTTAAGTCAGTTAATAGCAGATATTTAAAAGATATTTAAAAGATATTTAAAAGATATTTAAAAGATATTTAAATTTGCACAACAGCTTAACTGCTTTTATTTTCAATTTTTATCAATTTTCATCTGGTGTAACGTACTCTCCCAATTGTGCAAATCTGATTTCTATTCTTCTGCGTTTACCTCTGGTTGTTGGATCTTTTCTCGTATTTTTTTTAGCAAATCCTTGATTTTCTGGTAAAAATAATTGTGCTGCTGAATATGCTCTAAATTGGACTTTTTTAAATCGAGATAATCTAGTTTGATTTTGCGCTTTTTGCAGTTCTTTGACTACTGATAATGCTCGCATTAAACCTAAATCAGCATTAGAACGAGGACATAAGGTGTTAATATTTTGATTACCTGTAGCAACATTTTCTAGGTGATTATCTAAAGGTTTTAATGTTGGATTATTAGGGTTATTACAGTTAAGAAAATTTACTGGTTGATCATCGGTATGGCCTATAATTTCTAGTACCTCAGTTTCATTATTACATTGTTCTTGTTGAGAAAGGGTTTCTTCAATTAATTTTAATATTTTCCCTGGTTTGTTACCTTGCAAAATATCACTTTTTAAGTTATTTGGTAAAACTGCACTCCCTGAGTCAAAACTATATTGTTCAGAAGGAAGGTTAATAATTTTCGGTTCACAAACTATCCCTGGTGGTGGTGGTGGTTTTTTTTGAGCTACCACAAATACTAATAATAAGGTAATAATCATAAATGCGTTAGACATTAAATCTGTAAAGGATGTCCAAATTGTAAAGGTTTCGCTATTATTATTAGAATTATGGCGATTTCTTCTTTGCATAATAATTAAGTTCAATAGGTTCAAATTTTCTGGGTTAAGATCCTCGACTTCTACTATCAATTTATATTTGATTGACAGAATAGTAAAATAAGTCGGGGATCTGGTTAATTTAATTTTATAGTTGTTAATTTTGTGATTGTTGGAATTGTTGGAAGTTGGTTAATAATACAGATAGGTTACTATTGATTTGTTGCAACATTTGGGAATTTTGATTGAGTTGGTTGGCGGTAGTTTGTAATTGATTAACTTGATTTCCTAACATAGAGGCTAATTGGGGTATATTATTATTAGATGATTGGGTTGCATTGTTGATTAATCCTGCTAATTGTTGGAGGTTTGTATTATATTCTCCTACTTGTAAACTATGTTGATTTAAAGATGTGACAATTTGGTTAACATTATTATTAAATGTTTGGGTAGATGTGGAAATACTGTTAACATTCTGCAAGAGACGATCTGTAACGGTAGTGAGATTTTGTTGATTATTTTGTATGAGGTTTTTTACATCGTTAGAATTACTAATTAATCTGTTACTGAGACTTTTTATATTATCTGTATTATTTTGAGCTAATTGTTGGATTTGTTGGGAATTATTGATTAAGCTATCACTGAGATTTTCTAAACTATCTCCATATTTTTCTAGGGAAGATATAGATTTTTCAAATGATTGTGATGATGTGAGTAAGGATGAGGAAATATCAACAAATTTTGTAGTTAAGTTTGCTATATTAGCAGTAGCATTACTTAAAACATTTGCTCCTGTTTGCATGGTTTGGGAAGATTGATTAACAATAGTTTGAAAGTTGTTTGCTGAGGTGTTAATTTTATCTGTAGCTTCCGTGATCGCAGTTGCAAATTTTTTGGTGTTTTGATCTAAACCTGAAAGGAAACTTTTTAAGCTATCAGAGTAGTTATTAATAGATGTAATTAACTGATCTATTTTGCTGGTAGTTTGACTGTTTAGCAAAAATTCATTATCAATGGAATGTTCTATGGAGATGATTAAGTTTTCTTTTTCTATTTCTAATTCTGATACTGGGTAAAATTTAACTAAAAAAATACTACAAGCTAATGCAAATAAACTACTACCAAAAGCTACACCCATTGAGTTAACAATATTTGGTAAAATTGTTTGTATGTCTACTTCACCTCCTAGATTACCGCTAATCAATAACAAATTTAAAGTAATTCCTAAGAAAGTACCAAATAATCCAATTGATAAGAGGAAATTGGGTAAAGATTGATAATAACGTTTATCTTTTTCCCAGTCTTGTAAGTGAGAATTTGTCACACTGTCTATTAAAGCTGCTTTATTAATTTGTTCATATTTTGTTGGATGACGATTATAAACATCTTTAATTGCATTCGCTATCCCTTGTTTTAAAGATGGTTGAAATTGATTTTGTAATTTTTTTCTGATGTCATAACCATCCCATGTTAAATAAATAGTTAATACGGCAAATCCCAAAACTACGAAATATGAAAAATATTGTCTACTGGATGGGATGAAAGCATAAATGAGAATAAATAAGACGCTTAAACTTAGTAGGGGATAACGAATTTTATTGTTCATGATTTTCCTGTTTGATTAATTTTATTTTGACTTTTTGAAAAATTCCCCGTCAGATCCCCGAATTTTTTATTTAATCGTGACAAGAAATTATGGTTTATTAACAGAAGTCGGGGATCTTACCCCGGAATCATTACCGTAAAAATACTTAATAAATCAACCAAGGTAAATTTCACCAATCATAGCATATTTGGTATAGTATAGATCAAGTAAAATTTCTTAATATTTACTCATGCTGAAGATGAAGAAGGGGATCATCTCTGTGATGGTGGTGCTATTATGAATAATGTCGGTGGAAAATATCAACTGCTCAAAATTTTAGGAAGTGGTAATTTTGGGACAACTTAACAGCACTTCCCAGTGTCATGAGGTACACTATGAACAGGCAAGACTTGTACTGAGCGACTTGTACTGAGCCTGTCCTGAGCCTGTCCTGAGCGGTGTCGAAGGGCGGTGTCGAAGGGCGCAGTCGAAGTAAGTCGAAGTAAGTCGAAGTAAGTCGAAGTATGCCCGTGTTACAAGGGTTTTATCATTAATATCTGTACCTCATAATAACGGAAACTGCTGTATTTAGCAGTGGATCAGTATGGAAAAAACTAAGCGGTTAAACAATTGACATTTTCTAGTAATAAACCAGAGGAAATAGCGATCGCTCAACGCAAGTTTAATGATGAGAAAGAAATTTTACAAAAGTTGCCAGATCATCAACAAATTCCTGATTTTGTAGATTATATCGCAGAAAATTAACAATATTACTTAGGGATCTGGATATCAAAAATTGCTATATCTGAATACTTACTTCCAATCTTTTTTGTCTGATTCAGACATCCTCTAATAAGAAGTCACTAAAACCTCACTAATATTACCCCGCTTATTAACATTAGAATTAATGGATCTGGCAGCGGAAATTGCATGAATATTAAACCGACGATAAAGATCACGAATAAAATCACAATCTGAATTTGCTAACATTACCTTAACACCCCGTTTAGCTAATTCTGCAAATACATCTCTTAATTGTTGTTGCTGTTTTTCCCCAAATAAATATTTACTATAAGCTGTAAAATTACTGGTTTCACTCAGAGGTTGATAGGGAGGATCAAAAAAAACAAAATCATCACTGCTAGTAGCATAATTCAAAACTGTGGTAAAATCCGCGTTTTCAATGTCTGCTGTAGCAAGTGCTTTTGATGCAAGTCTTAAAACATCTTCCTGACAAATACCAGGATTTTTATATCTACCCAAAGGAACGTTAAATTTACCTTGAGAATTGACTCGATATAAACCATTAAAACAGGTTTTATTCAAATAAATAAACCTAGCTGCTTTCTGTAAATCTGTTCCTTCCGAATTAGAACGTATTTTATAATAATAATCTCCATGATTTTTATGATGTTTTTCCTTGTGTTTTTGTAGACGTTCAATTAATTCGTCAACATGATCTCTAACACAGCAATAGGTCGTAATTAAATCAGTATTAATATCAGTTAAAACAGCTTGGGAAAATATGTTTTGTGCTTGGAGATGAAAAAAAACCGCCCCTCCACCTAAAAAGGGTTCATAATAATGCTGGTAATTTGTGGGAAAATATTTTTGATATTGAGAAATCAACCTACCTTTACCTCCCGCCCACTTTAAAAAAGGACGCGGGTAAGTTGTTTGAGAAACTTTACTAATCATATATATTTCTATATTTCTATTAAAATAAAAATTACTAATTACCAATTACCCATTACCAATTACCTATTACCAATTAGTTATTTTATATGAATTGAGCAATTTTCAACCCTATAGACTACAATTAAATTAAATAAGCACCTGAAAACAAACTATAGTTTATAACAAGGCAGTCTATATTCAAATGTTTGATGGATTTTGGGATAACGTATTTCGCTACCCCCGGTACTTGGTTACTATCGTCTTAGGTCTTTTGCTGAATACCTTTCAGCCATTGATGCCTTTTTTAAAACGCCCAGGTACTCTAATAGCAGTGCTTGGTTTATTAGTAGGAGGGTTCTTTTTCGTAACTTTGACTCTCCGGGCGATGCTGGGTTTGAGTACAATCTAAACTAAAACCTGAATAGGGTTTAAACATCAGGACAATTGCTGTAAGTTTTACAGCTATTATCCTGAATTTGCATCTATATCATATCGTAAAACCTCTGTGAGAAGGCGGAATTTATATGGCTACAAATCGCCGCGTTTCCCGCGTTGCTGAATTAATTAAACGGGAAGTTAGCCAAATGTTGCTCAACGGTATTAAAGATGACCGTGTGGGTACAGGAATGGTGAGTGTCACCGATGTAGATGTTTCCGGTGACTTGCAACACGCTAAAATTTTCGTCAGTATTTATGGGACCCAGGAAGCTAAAGCTGAAACAATGGAGGGTTTAAAATCAGCAACTGGTTATGTCCGTAGTGAACTAGGTGCTAGAGTAAGGCTGCGTCGTACTCCAGAAGTGATCTTTGTTGAGGATCGCTCTCTTGAACGTGGTACTAAAGTGCTGAGTTTATTAAACCAACTTCAGCAGGAGCGTCAAACAGAAAGCATTGCAGAAGATGAGGAAGATTTTTCCCAATAGTTAACTTAAATATCCAGATCCCCGACTTCTTTAAAAAATCGGGGTTCTATCATCTATTTTACGTTTAATTATAGCAGAAGGCAGAAGGCAGAAGGCAGAAGGCAGAAGGCAGAAGGCAGAAGGCAGGAGGCAGGAGGCAGAAGGCAGGAGGCAGAAGGCAGAAGGCAGGAGGCAGGAGGCAGAAGGCAGAAGGCAGAAGGCAGGAGGTGAAACATCCTTGCGGCTTGGGTTTTGCTTGTTCCGTTTGTACCTCATGGATGTGCAATCTGCTGTATGTTGATGTAATTAAAAATAAGAAACTTAAAAATACCTATTAAAAATACTTATTAAAAATACTTAATGGAATGATATGATGAGTTGTTGGTTAATTAAATTTTGTATCACTGATTACGAAGAGTCACAAATAGAAAGCAGCACAGTTTAAAAATGTTTAAAAAATGTTTAAAAAATGTTTAAAAAATGTTTAAAAAATGTTTAAAAAATGCTGGCTATAAAATTTAGTGGTGTAACTTAGCCATTGTGATCAGATTTCAAATTTTTAGATGTTGGATTGGCAATAGCCTGATGGATCTAAATTTTGCAAATCTATTGGTCGCACCTGTATGGTATAATGTATAAAAAAGGACAAACTATAACCAATTTCCGGCACAAGATACCAGGTATATTTTTTGGTAAAAATCCATGACGGTGTAGCTATAAAAGGCTTTACAAGGGCTAAAAGTGATTATTGGGAATCTCAATAATAATTTTTTGATACATAATATTAGAAAATATTAGATTAAATTGTAACCATAGGTATATAGATATTAAAGTGTAAACCTGTTAATAGTAGCTGCAAGGCATTACCAATCAGCCAAATTCTAAATGTTGGGATGCACAATTGGAAATGGAGTTAATATTAATGTTGTGCTTCCTTGACAAACTTAACATTTCTTTAGATAATTTATAGGTGTATAGCGTCAAAATGATAATAGTTCCGTATAGCAAACTACAAAACCTAGCCAAAGGTCTAAATTATTGCCATTTTCTTTCCTGATGAAAATTGGGAATACTATCTAAATGTAAATTTGTGAGTAAAAACAATGAGTGTGAATACGGTGCCTTCTATCAATTACTACTCTCTCGACGTAATCCAGGACGAAGCACGCCAACTGGTGCAGAAGGGAATGGTGAGCCGTCAACAGCCAATATATACACTCTGCCAATACATCCCTGCTAGAGAGTGGGTTTGTGTTGAATATGAATTGGAGAAGTGTGACTTTTTATTGCGCGATCGCATTGGGGATTTAATTGGTCGTGAAGAATGGGAAAACGACTAATTAGAATCAAAGGTTGGTTTTAAATCGGGTGTTGATTTTTGATGTGTGGATCTAACAGGAAATATTTCCCTGTCCATCATCTATTCTCAACTATGAACACAGAACAATTAAAGTCTGAATTTATACTACTTTTCCAGTGAGCGATATTGACGATGGACTGAGCCTCCCCATCGTGATTTTGAATAAGTAGTCATTATTTTATTTATACTTGTCCAGAGTTCATGACTTTGGGCAAGTATATTTTTTGTCAGGAGTCAGGAGTCAGGAGATCAAGGAGTCAGGAGTCAGGAGATCAAGGAGTCAGGAGTCAGGAGTCAGGAGTCAGGAGTCAGGAGTCAGGAGTCAGGAGTCAGGAGTCAGGAGTCAGGAGTCAGGAGTCAGGAGTCAGGAGTCAGGAGGCAGGAGTCAGGAG
>NZ_JACJPU010000053.1:0-34748 GCF_014696235.1 Sphaerospermopsis sp. FACHB-1194
ACAGGTGCAACACCAGGAACAGGAAAAACCATTACATTTGCAGCAGGTTCAAGTACAGCGACACTAATAATAGATCCCACAGCAGATACCACAGTTGAAAGTAATGAAACTGTAGCCTTAACATTAGCTGCTGGTACAGGGTACACCATTGGTACAACCACAGCAGTCACCGGAACTATTACCAATGATGATTTCCCCATTATTACCCTAGCTGTATCTCCTGATACAGTAACAGAAGATGGAACAGCCAATCTGGTTTACACATTTACCAGAACAGATGACATTACCAACCCCTTAACCATCAACTACAACATCACTGGAACAGGCGACAGTACAGACTATACAGGTGCAACACCAGGAACAGGAAAAACCATTACATTTGCAGCAGGTTCAAGTACAGCAACCCTAACCATAGATCCCACAACAGACACCACAGTTGAAAGTAATGAAACTGTAGCCTTAACATTAGTAGCTGGTACAGGTTACACCGTTGGTACAACCACAGCAGTCACCGGAACTATTACTAATGATGATGTTGCACCATCTGTCACAATTAACCTCAGTGCAGACCAGACAATTGTTGAAGGTATAACCAGTCCACAAAACCTTACCTATACTGTTACTCTTTCTGCTGCCAGTACCCAAATTATTACAGTCCAATATGCAACCAATAACGGCACAGCCATAGCAGGATCAGACTATACCAACAAAACAGGAACTTTGACATTTAACCCAGGGGTGACAACTCAATCTATCATTATCCCCATCATCAATGATGCCATCAATGAAGCAAATGAAACCTTTACAGTCACCTTGAGTTCTCCCATTAATGCCAGTTTAGGAACTAAAACCACTGCTACCACAACTATTACTGATACCCTGACTGCTTCTGCTACCACAACTTTACCCGCAGGTGTGGAAAATCTGACTCTCGCGGGAACAGCTACTATCAATGGAACAGGTAATGCAGGTGATAATGTCCTCAGAGGTAATAGTGCTAATAATACTCTTACTGGGTTAGGTGGTAATGACACTTATGCTTTTGTTGTCAATAGTGCTTTGGGAACTGACACAATTACTGAAGCTACAGATGGGGGAACTGATACTCTTGACTTTACTGGCACGACTGCTGGTGTAAATGTGAATTTGGGTGTTGCTACATCACAAACTGTTAACAGTAATCTCAAACTCATTCTCTCTGCTAACAATGTCATTGAAAATGCCACTGGTGGATCAGGAAATGATCGGTTAACCGGTAATACTCTGAATAACCTGCTTATTGGTGGTACAGGTAATGACCAACTGCAAGGACTAGCAGGAAATGATACACTGTGGGGAGGACTGGGTGATGATATTCTCGGTGGTGGCGTCGGTAATGATCAATATCTTTTCCAAAGTAATGGGGTGTTTGGTAGTGGTTTAGGTGTCGATTACATTACCCAATTTGATCAAGGACAAGACAAAATTGCACTGAGTAAAACAACCTTTAATGCTATTACTAATAATCCAGGAGAGACTTTAACTGATTTTGCTGTTGTCACTGATGATGAGTTAGTTAATTCTAGTAATGCTCGGATTGTTTATAGTCAAAGCACTGGTAGTGTATTCTATAATCAAGATGGTAATGTTTTGGGTACAGGAACAGTATTTGAATTTGCTCGTTTAGGCAATCTTGATATTACCCTGAATGGTAGTAGTGATTTTAGTTTGATTGCTTAATTTTTGGTTTTTTCTCTTGTAAATCAATTACATCCCCCTTTTTAACCGAGGGGGATTTAAAATTTCAGCACAATGATAAAATCAACTGAGAAAATTGACTTTTTACCCAGAGTACAAAATAATATGACCACCAGACAGACTTCTACCAAAATCATCTCCTCTATCTACGAGATCTTAAAACAATATGCCATTTCTGACAATTTCTGGACAATTTTAGAAACGGCTTTTGGAACTAATTACAATCACCACAAAGCTGCATCTATCCGTTCTCAATGGCAAAATAATAACTTCAGTTTTTTACCACAAGTTCAAGTTATCAGCAGTAGTGTATTGGGTACAGCAAATGGTGGTTATGCTGCCAAAGGCAATAAAATTTATTTGTCTGATACTTTCCTACAAAGTGCAACTCAATCTCAAATTAATGCTGTTCTGTTAGAAGAAATTGGACATTATTTAGATTACAGAATTAACCGTACAGATACTAAAGGTGATGAAGGAGAATATTTCTCAGCTTTACTAAGAGGTGTGACTTTAAGTGATAGTGAAATCAGCCAGATTCAAAATGAAGATGATCGCAAAAATATCACCTTAAAAGGGAGAAATATTTCCCTTGAAGCATCAGGAACTACAGTTTATGAGACCATTAAATTAGGTTCTGTTAATTACGAATTTCAGTATTACGATTTAGCATATCCTAATCCAAATCCTAGTTATAAAGTTTCTGACAATAATGTAGTCTGGGGCAGTCGTAAAGGTGCAAACGCTGTTCTCTACCTCTATAATGGCTCAACTACTATACCCATAGCCAACACTGTCTATTCCTCAACTAGCCAGTCTGATTTTAGCATTTCTGGAAATACCGTTGTTTATGCTAAAACAGATGGTACTGATAAAGAGATTTATAGTTACAATGGTGGTGTAACAACCAAACTTACTAATAACTCTAATAACGACTACGCACCTCAAATTTCTGGTAGTAATATCGTTTGGTATAGCAATGATGGTACAGATGTAGAAATATTTCGCCGTAATGGTACAACCACAACTCAACTGACTAACAATAGTTTTGATGAATTTGATTTAAAATTATCTGGTATTTATGCGGTTTGGGCTGGTTGGGATGGTAATGATTATGAAATTTATCTCAATAATGGCACAACCACAACTCAACTGACAAACAATACTACCGATGATTATAGTCCAGTAATTTCTGCTAATAAAGTAGCCTGGTTTAACTGGAATGGTACAGCAGAAAATTTGTTTTTCAACAACGGTACAACTACAACACAGTTGACAAATAATGCTGAGGTTTATAATCCACAAGTTTCAGGGGATAAAGTTGTTTATGCTAAATACAACGGTACAAATTATTCTCTTCACCTTTACAACAGTAGTACCAACACCACAACTCAACTAGCCAGTCAGTTGCTAATCTCTCCTTATGATTATAGTCTTCCTAATTTACCTTTTCAAATTGATGGTAATTGGGTTGTTTGGGCAGAAAATTCTGGAGTTTTAAAACTCAACAATGGCACTTCAACAATCACCCTAAGTAGTAGTATCTCTAATTATTACTATCCGGGAAATTTTACAGTTGCAAACAACAAAGTGGCATGGGTAGACAATCCTAATAGCGGTTCTGGTAGTAATATCTTTGTTTACGATGGTACAACAACTACACAAGTTACCGCAGATGGTAATTATCCTAGTAATGTGACTATTGCTGGTAATAGTTTTGTTTTCCAAAAATCAGATCAATTATATTTAGCTAGACCTTCTACATTACCCGGTCTAAGTATTAACAATGTCACTGTAGTAGAAGGTCAAACCTCTCCTCAAAATGCAGTTTTAACCGTCACTCTTGCTGCGGCCAGTACCACCCCTGTCACCGTCCAATATGCTACTGGTTACTACAATGGAGGTGGTCAAAGTGCTTCTCCAGGTTATGATTACACAACCACTTCCGGTACACTCACCTTTAATGCTGGGGAAACCACAAAAACCATTAGTGTTCCCATCCTGAATGATAACTTTTCCGAAGCTGATAAAAACTTCAGTGTTGCACTTTCTAATGCCACAGGTGCTGTTTTAATACCAGGTAAAAATGTAGGAACAGTAACAATTAGCGACACCTTACAAGCAAGTGTCACCACCATTTTACCTGCTGGTGTAGAAAATCTCACCTTAACGGGAACTGCAAATATTAATGGAACTGGCAATACTAACAACAACACCATTCGCGGCAATAATGGTAACAATATTCTTGATGCTGGTGGAGGTTTTGATACTTTAATTGGTGGACTCGGTAACGACACTTACATTATTAGTAGTATTATAGGTGGTGTGAGCATTACCGAAAATGCCAATGAAGGGACTGATACTGTACAAGCTTCCTCTTCTGGTTACACCTTGGGAGCTAACTTAGAAAACCTCACTCTCACAGGCACAGATAACATAAGTGGATACGGTAACGAATTGAATAACGTTATTACAGGTAACAGTGGAAATAACTATCTTGGTGGCTATGCTGGTAACGATACCTTAAACGGTGGCACTGGTGCTGATTCTTTGTTGGGTGGTGCAGGTAATGACACTTACATTATTGATAATGTTGGTGATTATGTTTGGGAAAATGCAAATGAAGGAACTGATACTGTTCAATCTTCTGTTACTTACACTCTGGGATCTAACGTAGAAAACCTCACCTTAACGGGAACAACAGCTATTAACGGAACAGGAAACACCCTGAATAACGTCATCACAGGTAACACCGGAAATAATAATCTCAATGGAGGAGACGGAAACGATACCCTCGTTGGTGGAGTTGGCAAAGATACCCTCACAGGTGGAGTAGGTACAGATAGATTTAGCTACACAACCCTTACCCATTCTCTTTTGAGTAGCTTTGACGTAATTACGGATTTCAATGCTACCACTGGCAACGATTTATTTCTTGTCACTAATACAAGAGCAGGATTTAATAACGTAGGAACAGTTGCAACTTTAGATGCTGTGGGAATTAGTGCTAAATTAACAACAACTAATTTTGGGGCAAATTTTGCGGCTCAATTTAGCTTTGGTACTCGTACCTTTGTAGCTATTAATGATGCTACGACTGGTTTTAATGCTACAACCGATGCCATTATTGAAGTCACTGGTTTAACAGGAACTTTGGGAATTAGTAATTTTGTCACAGTTTAATTAGGTTTGGTGGGCATTGCCCACTATTCCCTATTTCCTAAATCAATAGATATTATTTGAAAGATATTATTTCAGATAATTTTCCACGCTTAATTAATTTTTCCCTGCGAGTCATGAAAACTCGGAAATGCTGATTTGCATTATCTCAATCTAGAAAATTTTTACAACTAAAATTATTTACATAATAATTGAATTATAGCAAATATCTATTTATAATTCCCAAATCTTTATGACTATCATTAAAACACCACAAAAACACTATCCCAAGCCAGAAATTATCCGCCGTGGCATGGCACTAGGGATAGATTTTATAGCAGTATGGTTAGTTAGTTCTCTTTTAGGAACAAATAATCTAGGTATTCAATTTATCCAAATTTTCGTTTTTATCCTTGCTTGGTTAATTCTACGGGTCATCATAGTTTACAACAATCAGGGGCAAAGTTTAGGACGATGGGCAGTAAATTTAAAAGTGTTAGAAATAGAAAACGGACAACCCGTAAGCAGAATACCAGAATTACAAGCATTATTACAGCGTGAAGCGATTATTGGCGGTAGCTGTTTATTGGTTTCCATTTGCTTAACGAATATAATAGCTAATCCCACTGCTATACTGCTAATGCTACCTCTAGCAATTGACTGTGGTGCAGCCTTGTCAGATCCTCAGATGCAACAGGCTTTCCATGACCGCTATGCTAGAACTATAATTGTTTCCTCACGGCGTGGCTATTCGCTGGATTTAAAAATTAAGCTAAAAATTAAGCGATTAGTTGAAAAAGTGCAGCGAAATGTGAGAAGATAGTCATTTGTGTTAAATCTCTCCCGGCTTTACTGTTTGTAAAATTATGGCTAAGAGTAAAGGTGCCCGCATAATAGTGACACTAGAATGCACCGAGTGTCGAACCAACCCAGACAAGCGTTCTCCAGGCGTTTCTCGCTATACCAGCACCAAAAACCGCCGGAACACCACCAACCGTTTAGAACTGAAAAAGTTCTGCCCCCACTGTAACAAACACACTGTTCACAAGGAAATTAAGTAAGAGATGAGCTATTATCGTCGTCGCCTGTCGCCAATTAAGCCAGGAGAACCAATTGATTATAAAGATGTTGATTTACTACGTAAATTTATCACTGAACGTGGTAAAATTCTACCCAGACGCATTACTGGGTTAACATCACAACAACAACGGCAATTAACATTAGCGATTAAACGCGCTCGAATTGTGGCTTTATTGCCATTTATCAACGCCGAAGGCTAAAAAAATTTTGGATTTTGGATGAAAGGATTTTAGAGCAGAAGTCAGGAGTCGTAGGGGCGCAGCATTCGGAAAATAAACGGTGATAAAAATTGATGATTGTTCGCCCAAATGCTTCGCCCTTACTTTGGACAAAAATTGATAACTGGTCGTCCGAATGCTTCGCCATTACAAGAGTCAGAAATCAGAAGTAAAACTCTCTTTCTGTCTAGGTTTCAAGTGAGACTGTGTACCAGATTTATCTGTAATCTGCTGTAAAAATCCAACAAAAGTAACGTTGGTAATAACAATGAAACGTTTACTTTCAGTCCAAAATCTAAAATTTCGCTTCCAGCCAAAGGAGTGTATAATATGCTTCGAGATTTCCAATCCTGGGATTTGGGTGATAGGGAACAGGGAACAGGGAACAGGGAACAGGTGACAGGTGACAGCAAAGAGTGTTTACCAATTACCCATTACCAATTACCCATTAACAACCTAAAACAAATCCAAAATCTAAAATCTAAAATCTAAAATTAGTAAAAGAGTGCGAGAGTTGTGGAGAAGGGGACGCTAGTTGAATTTAGGGTTCAAGGCGATCGCCGTCTGGGAGTGGTAGATCGTCCAGACGGAAAGACCCGTTGGTTTGTGGTAGATGAACGAGGTCAATCCCACAGCCTCGCGCCGCGACAACTAACCTATACAGTTAATGGACAAACTTATAAACCTGCTGACATTCCCAGCTTTTTAAGTCAAGTTCAAACCTATCTAGATCCATCTAGTTTAGAAGTAGCTTGGGAAATATTGGTGGAAGACGGGGAAACAGTCACTCCCAGTCAAATGGCAAATTTGCTGTTTTCAGAATCAGAACCACAGCACTGTTACGCCGCCCATTGCTTGTTATCCGATGATAAAATGTATTTCAAGCAAAAAGGCGATGTTTACGAACCACGCAGCGCCGCACAAGTAGCAGAACGGAAACACCAAATAGAAGTAGAAGCGCAAAAAGCCAAGGGACAGCAGGAATTTTTAGCGCGTGTAGAACAGGCACTCCAAGGCGAAAGCGTAGAATGGCAAAAACCAGACCGCCAGCGTTTGGAAGCATTAGAAAAATATGCGACTTTCGTGGCGGATATTGTGCGAATGGGGATAAATGCGGAGGCCTTGGTACGGAATTATCCACCCCCAGCCCCAGTATTAGAAACCATGAATATGCTGGGACGTTCTGCAACTCCTCAAGCAGCCCTGCAACTATTGATCGACTTGGGTTGGTGGAGTCCCCATGAAAACCTGTTCCTGCGTCGTTCTTCAATTCCCGTTCAGTTCCCTAGTAAGGTATTAGAAGTGGCGCAACAACATTTGGATTTTCCACCAGCAGACTTAGACACCAATCGTCTGGATTTAACACATCTCAAGGTATACACTATTGATGATGAAAGTACCACAGAAATAGACGACGGTTTAAGTTGTGAAAATCTCGCCGATGGACGACAACGGCTTTGGGTGCATATTGCTGATCCTACCCGCTGGTTAATGCCAGAAGATGAATTAGATTTAGAAGCGAGAAAACGGGGTAGTACAGTTTACTTACCTACGGGAATGATACCTATGTTCCCCGAAGTCTTAGCTACAGGTCCAATGAGTTTGGTACAGGGGAAAATTTGTTGCGCTCTCAGCTTTGGTGTAGTTTTAGATGAAAGCGGTGCAGTTGAAGACTATAGTATTCATCCCACTTTAATCAAACCTACCTATCGCCTCACCTACGAAGATGTAGATGAAATGCTGGAGTTGGGAGTACAAGCAGAACCAGAAATAGAGGCGATCGCCAATTTGGCACAAAAGCGGAAAACCTGGCGATATAACCAAGGCGCGATCAGCATCAATATGCCCGAAGCAATGATCAAAGTCAAAGACGATGATATCAGCATTGATATATTAGATGATTCTCCATCTCGGCAGTTAGTAGCAGAAATGATGATCCTTGCTGGGGAAGTAGCAGCACGTTATGGTCAAGCTCATAATATCCCCCTGCCCTTTCGCGGACAACCCCAACCAGAACTACCCCCAGAAGAAGAACTCTTACAGCTTCCCGCCGGTTTCGTTCGTTTTTGCGCCCTGCGTCGCTGTATGCCTAAAAGTGAAATGAGTATTACCCCAGTACGTCATGCCGGTTTAGGCTTAGATACTTACACTCAAGCAACTTCCCCCATCCGTCGTTACAGCGACTTACTTACCCACTTTCAACTGAAAGCACATTTACGGGGTGAAGATTTGCCATTTTCCGCCGAACAACTCAAAGAAGTGATGATGACCGTCAGCACTACCACCCAAGAACTAACAATGGTAGAACGGCAAACCAACAGGTATTATGCTTTAGAATATTTACGTCGTAATCCTGAAGAAATATGGCAAGTCACAATTTTGATGTGGTTACGGGAAGATAGCAACTTAGCATTAATTCTCTTAGAAGACTTGGGTTTACAGTTACCAATGGTTTTTAGGCGTTCTGTAAGTTTAGGTGAACAAGTATTAGTAAAAGTCAGCATTGCTGATCCTCAAAAAGACATCATTCAGTTTCAAGAGATAATTTATCAAGAAGCTGTTAGTGGGTAGGTGACTGGTGACTGGTGACTGGTGACTGGTGACTGGTGACTGGTGACTGGTGACTGGTGACTGGTGACTGGTGACTGGTGACTGGTGACTGGTGACTGGTGACTGGTGACTGGGAAAAATCTTTTTCTCCCCACCTCCCCATCTCCTGAACTCCTGACTCCTTAACAAATATTTTCCCCCCCAGATATAATTTTGAGCTTGAAAAAGGGATAAATAAAATATAGTTCCATCTTGGTGCATAATCCCTTGGTTTGTATATGACCTATTGCCTCAGAATTGCCGACCTACCTGAAAATGAGCGTCCCCGTGAAAGATTGATGACTCATGGAGCGAAAATATTAGCCACTGCGGAATTAATTGCTATTCTGCTAGGAACTGGACAAGGACCGGGTAAACTGTCTGCTGTCGGTTTAGGGCAACTTATGTTACAAGAGTTAGGAAAAGATCAAAGAGATCCTTTAGCTGCTTTACGGGATGTTACCCCCGCAGAGTTAATGGAAATTCATGGTGTGGGTTCTGCAAAAGCTACATCAATTCTGGCAGCGATAGAATTAGGTAAACGGGTTTTTTTATCCCGTCCTGCGGAGGGTGCGGTTATTGATAGTCCCCTTGCGGCGGCCGCTACCCTGAGTCAAGACTTAATGTGGCAAAGTCAAGAACGGTTTGCAGTCTTATTATTAGATGTGAAAAATCGGTTTTTGGGGACAAAAATAATTACTATTGGTACTGCTACGGAAACTTTAGCTTCTCCCCGTGATATTTTTCGGGAAGTTATTCGACATGGTGCTACACGGATGATAGTGGCCCATAATCATCCTTCTGGTAATCTAGAACCTAGTGAAGCAGATATAGAATTAACTCGGCAATTATTATCAGGGGCGCAACTTTTAAATATTCCTCTATTGGATCATTTGATTTTGGGTAATGGTACTCATCAGAGTTTGCGAGAAATTACTACTTTGTGGGATGATTGCCCACAAGAGGATTGATACAGCAGTTTCCTGAGTTATGCGGTACAGGATTAACAGGCATCCTGCCTGTTCCACAAGGGTTTTATGGTTTCAGTTTGTACCTCATTGACATGAAATATACTGTAAAAAGGAAAAGTCCCATGACTTATGTACCATCAAAACTTCTTACCTTTGAGGATTTTCTGGACAAATATAGCGATAATCCGCGCTATGAGTTGGCTGACGGAGAACTAATTGATATGGAACCTACTGGACCTCATGAAACCGTCAGTGGCAAACTAGCGACTAAAATCGGTATTGCTATTACTAATGCCCAACTACCTTGGTTTATTCCCCGCACTTGCCTAATTCGCCCCTTTGCTGACGCTATTACTGCCCGTAGACCTGATATTGTTGTTTTGGATGAAACCGTACTCTTTAATGAACCTCTTTGGGAACATGAACCAGTAATCACTCATGGTCGTTCAGCTAAATTAGTTGTTGAGGTTGTGAGTAGTAACTGGGAAACTGACTATGCTCGCAAGGTTGAAGAATACGCCCTTTTAGGAATCCCTGAATATTGGATTGCTGATTACCGAGGGCTGGGTGGTGTCGCTTTTATCGGTAGACCGAAACAGCCAACTTTCACCGTTTGTCAGTTGAGTGGTGATGATTATAGCCAAAAACAGTATCGTCTTGGTGAGTCAATTATTTCTCGCATTTTACCGAATTTAGAACTTCGACTGAATGACATTTTACCAAAATAAATTTGCTGATTAGCTAAACTATGGGATTAGCATTTTATCTGTCTGCATCAGGATATCCCGGATTTAAGGATTTACAGGATGTTTTTCATAACGATGTGATGTTAATGATCTTTTTGCTTTAGATGATCAAAATCAGTTCATCCTAAAAATCCTTTAATCTTCAGTGTTCTGATTGAGACTGATATCATAGGTTATTTCAAAGAACAAAACAGGTAAAAAATTGAGTTTTTGGTATTCCTCAATTTGCAATCTTTTGATGGTAATTTATCTACATTAGAACTTACGCACAACTCACGGAAAAACTAACCGCAAAGAACGCAAAGGACACAAAGGAAAGAGGGTTCGAGAGATATTTTTCGTAAGTTCTCTACATTATCCATTTTCTTAATCTCCTAATTTATGAAGGGTTTTGAATCCTGCTGCTTACATGGTTCACAAGACAAGTTATACTAGGAATGGTGGCCTATTAAAATTACACCCATGACTGAACAACCCAACCCAGACTCATCCAACACACCAACGGATGCACCAAAACCCAAGTCAGAAAATGATTCTTGGCAAAATCGCATTGTTGGTGTTGTCAGTAAAACTACTGCTAAATTAACCCAACTCCTACCAGTAGACCAAGTAAAACAACAAGTAAAACAAAATATAGGACAATGGTTTAGTGTCAATGATGCCCAAGTTGCAGAGATTTTAGCAACTATCCGCACTCAACTACCGACTACAGAAGCTTTATTAATAGGAAAACCCCAAACGGGTAAAAGTTCTATTGTTCGCGGTTTAACCGGGGTTTCTGCGGAAATTATTGGCCAGGGTTTTCGCCCCCATACTCAAAATACCCAACGTTATGCTTATCCTGCTGATGATTTACCTTTAATTGTATTTACTGATACGGTGGGTTTGGGTGATGTTAATAAAGATACGGAAACTATTATTCAAGAGTTAATCACTGATTTAAAAACCGAAATTAATGGTGCTAGGGTTTTCCTTTTGACTGTGAAAATTAATGATTTTGCTACGGATACTCTGCGAAATATTGCCCAAAAATTACGCCAACAATATCCCAATATTCCCTGTTTGTTAGCGGTAACTTGTTTGCATGAAATTTATCCACTAGAAATAGAAAATCATCCCCATTATCCCCCAGAATTTGAGGAATTAAACCGGGCTTTTACAGAAATTAAAAATAATTTTACTGGTTTATATGATCGGGCAGTTTTGATTGATTTTACTTTAGAAGCAGATGGTTATACTCCAGTATTTTATGGTTTAGAAGCACTGCGAGATAATTTAGCTGAACTTTTACCGGAAGCTGAATCAAAAGCTATTTATCAATTGTTAGATAAACAAGCAGGTAAGGAATTAAGTAATATTTATCGTGATGCTGCTAGAAGATATATTTTACCTTTTTCCATTATGGCAGGTACTTTAGCTGCTGTACCTTTACCTTTTGCAACTATGCCAGTTTTAACAGCTTTACAAGTTTCAATGGTGGGATTATTGGGTAAATTATATGGTCAGACATTGACACCATCTCAAGCTGGGGGTATTGTAAGTACCATTGCTGGTGGTTTTTTAGCTCAAGCAGTGGCACGGGAATTAATTAAATTTGTCCCTGGTTTGGGTACTGTTATTGCGGCATCTTGGGCGGGTGCTTATACATGGTCTTTAGGTGAAGCTGCTTGTGTGTATTTTGGGGATTTAATGGGTGGAAAAAAGCCAGATCCTCAAAAAATTCAAAATGTCATGCAAGAGGCTTTTGAAGGGGCAAAAGAACGGTTTAAGAGCATGAAAAGTTAGGAATTAGAAAATTCAAGAGACCAGAGTACAGGAAAAAAATGCCAGTATAATGCTAGTATTTTGGTATGGCAGTTATAATCCACATTCCGCACCCTCAACTGTCATAGAGAGAAAACACGGGGAAAAAGAATATAAGTAAGCATAAAAATAAACATAGAGATTGAAAAAAGGCATTTGAGAAATAGTAAATCACCAAAAACGTCATTAAACCCCATTCTCAATAAGGAGCAATAAGAATGAACACCACCCAGAGGAGTCAACAGATAACTAAAAAAAGATACTCAAGACAAAAATTATAACCTAGACTAATAAATAGAAGTAAAAAATTTGAATAATTTTACTACTACTGATGAAGATATATCCAAGAAAGAAGCAGATAAACAATTAACAGAAATTGGTAATCAATAGACCTCTCCAAAATAGAATGTATTAATTTGTCATAAGTTGTAGGGGCGAAGCTTATGGGCGATAATTTGACGGAAAAATCAGACATCTAGATATCCCATAAGCTTCGACCTGCCCGCATAAATAAGTTCCATAATTTCTTTTCTGGACAAGTCTAATGGTTAGAATTAGTCAGGAAAATTATCAATTGACATCTGGTGAAATGAATTTAGGGACAATTCATGAATTGTCCCCAACAGTTTTAGGCTACGCTTATGGAGATGCTAATGAGTAAATTTAACCCAATGGTCCTAAAGGAGCGCAGATTTTTGATTCAACGAGTCCACTTAGACTAGATCCCGGTAAAAATATTTGATACCCCATGAGAGACTTTTCAAACAACCTCTAAGCTTCTTTCCAACAACGATTTAACAGCACCCCAGACGCTAATACTTTCAAAACTTCCAGCATAAAGTAACTACCATGCAGTAAATTCATACTGTAGGGAACACCACCTGCACTAGCAAATAGACTTAAATCACTACCCAAAGCGCACATTTGCGGAGTTAGAAAATAGGTATCCAGCAAAGCTATTGTTAACAGCAAGCAAGATAAAAATATACTTCCCAAACACCAATTAGATTTAGTCTTGCAAATAACCAGCACAGATGTCAAGACAACAGCAGCAGCTAGTAATTCTAAGCGGTTAAAATTCCAAAAAATTGCATATCCAGCAGTGGTAAAATTCGCTTCCTTCATCATGCCAGTAATGTAAAGACTAGGCATAATTACCCAATCTAATACTAGACTAGAACTGAGCCAAAAGCCCAAGGTCAACAGAGTGGCGGTTTGCCAAGTTGAGCGTTTTAATTGCAGGTTAGAAATAGTGTTCATAACAATAATTGCTTGGTTAAATCTATTTCTAGTTTCTAACTAAGAAAACCACTTTGACAACAAATATAAATTAACTGTTACAAACAAGACTATATGCAACATTTTTATAATGTTTTTTGAATTAATTTTTGTTGTTTTTTTAAGTTTTATTACCAAATAATAAGAAGAATTAAAAAACAAAAACTTGTGCTAAATCTGGTGAAGATAAATCGTAAGTATTCAGCTATCAGCTATCAGCTTTAAGATAGTAGACAATATTATTTCCTTCTCATGACTGGGAACTGGGGACTGGGGAGATAGGGAGAAAAACTAATTCTTTCTCCTGAATAGCTGATGGCTGACTTTTATTTTTCATGAAAAGTCCAAACACCAGCATCCCAAGTTGTATCTGTGGGAGGTGTTTGTAGCCAATGTTGACAACGACTCAGATATAACATTGAAGCTTTATCATTATTATCAGCAGTTAAAGCTTTCACAAATTCCATTTGAGCCAGTGAAAACTGACGTTGCAGATAATACTCTCTTCCTTTCTGATAATGTTCAATTAGTTCTTGTTTGGCACTGTTAATAGAATCAGAACGCATTCCGATCAACTCATAGATAGATACAGGCTCATTTCTGCCTTTAACACGAATTAAATCTAGTTCCCTTGCCCAAATATCATCATGACAGAAGTTAAAGGTATTGTCGCTGATGATAATATCGCAACCATATTGTTTGCTAATACTTTCTAATCGAGAACCAAGATTGACACCATCACCAATAGCGGTAAATTCCATCCGCTTACTAGAACCGATATTACCACTAATTACAGTATCAGAATTAATGCCGATGCCGATTTTGATTTTTGATTGATTTAAGGCTTCTCGACGTTGATTTAATTCCTGCAAACGATAGCGCATTTCTAGAGAAGTTTCGACTGCCATACGGGCGTGTTTTTCTAAAGGTAAGGGAGAACCAAATACAGCCATAATGGCATCACCGATATATTTATCGAGAGTGCCTTTATGTCTAAATACAGCTTCTACCATTGATTCAAAATATTCATTAAGCATACTTACCACTTCCTCAGCTTGCATATTTTCTGTGAGGGTGGTATAGCCACGAATATCCGAGAATAAGATAGTAACTTCTTTGCGATCGCCTCCTAATTTAGCATCATCTAATTTGAGTAATTCTTCTGCCAACTCCTGAGTCATGTAACGGTACATGGTGCTTTTCAGACGCTTTTCATCGCTGATATCATCCATTACCACCAGTGCGCCACACACTTTATTTTCGTCATTCGCATCAGCAATAGTGTTGAGTGATAAATTAATGCTGTGCTGTTCTTGGGTAGTAGTTAGAAGTGTACGATCTGGATAATACTGCTGGGTATCTTTGACATCATTTGCAGCTAAAGCATCTGCAAACCATTGGCTAAAATCTCCGTCTTTAATATTGATAACATCACTAACTAATTTCCCCTCTAAACGCGCCTCTGTAGAATAACCTAGTAAACGTTTAGCACTTTCATTAGCAGTGATAATATATCCAGACTTATCCGAGGAAATTACACCATTAGAAAGACTCCGCAAAATATCCCGCTGCATTTTTTCTTGCTGTTTGACTTTGGCAAACAATTGGGCATTTTGCAATGCTACACCTGCTTGAATATTAAAAGCTTCCATGAATACTTCATCATTGCCGTCAAAACTAGCTTGGAAGCATTCAGGAGGTTGAGGCCAAAGGGAGGGATTATAAGGTGCAAAATCTCCTCCTTTCTTTTTATTTACTAATTGAGTAACACCAATTAATTTTTGATCACTGTTAAATACTGGCATACACAACAGACTACAAGTGCGATAGCCATTTTCTTGATCTATTTTTTGGGCAGTTTGTGAATCTGGATGTTTATATAAATCAAAGGGAATATTTAAGGTTTTTCCAGATGCAGCAACGATCCCAGCAAAGCCTTTACCTATGGGTACTCGTAATTCTTTAGTTGTACCGTTATCTTGAGTAATTGTTGTTTATAATTCCTGGCGATCGCCATCTATCAACCACAGGGTACTGCGATCAGCATTCATCAATTCTTTAGCTTCATCCATTACCCGTTTTAGGGTATCTTTTAAATCTAAACTACTGTGACTTAAAGACTTAATCGCTTTCATCAAAGCTGCTGCGGCTCTTTGTTTTTGAGTAGCAATATAAAAAGAGCGAGACGACTCTAAAATCAGGCGAATTGACGGCGCAAAATCTTGAAATAATTTTTCATCTGCACTGGTAAACCCCTTTTTATCAATGCGTTCTTTCAGAGGATCATCGGGATTGTGTAGGTATTTTAATTTATTTAATAACTGCACTACCGCTACTAATTCTGCATTTTCATTTAATAGCGGTAAAGCTAACATTGTGTAAGTGCGGTAGCCATTTCTCTTGTCTTGTTCTTGAGCAAATTTTGACCGCACATCGTTATAAAAATCATAGGGAATATTGATGACTCGCTTAAAAGTTGCCACTTCCCCGGCAATACCTTTATCCGCTGGAATTCTAATTTCTAATGGTCGCTTTCCTTCCCCTTCTGCTAAAATAGACCAGAGTTGTTGTTTTTCTTCATCTAATAAAAATATCGTTGTCCGATCTGCTCCTAGTAATTCCCCTGTTTTCAAGGTAATTGAATGCAGCATTTCTGGAAGAATTGTTTCAAAACCTTTATAATCCAACATGGATAAGGTTTCGTTAACAATTTTCAATTTATGCTCAACTTCCTGAACTACTTGTTTAAAAGTATCCTGGGTTAAGGGAGCAAGAAACTGGGAAATCGTTCCTTTTCTGGTAGCCAGACTAACTACAGGTGAAGAGTGTGTTTGTACCTGATATGTTCCTTGGTGGTTAACACCAAAATTCAAATCCATTGTCTCTTCAGCATTGGGGTTTTGCGCTGACATAACTTTATTTGATATACTATGATTTAGTGTTGACGAAGGTTGAATTGGTCTAGAAAATTTATTATGTTAAGTTTCCGTTATAACTATCATTCCTTGACAGTATACCCTGTTCGTTAATCAATTGTTTAGCCCCATTGATCCTGTTGAGGATAGAGGCTGAAAATTTGATAATTCAAATTAGAGTTAAAAACTACTTGCATGGTGAAACAATCCTAAACGTGAAAGCAGAAAGGTTTACCAGTCATTATATAGGAATCTTAAGCAGCTTTTAAACCTCTTCATTTGTTCTTTTGATTCGACGTTTTAACCCACGTATCAATTCTCGCAACACATCTAGGGAAATTATTTGAGTAAATTATCGGCATAAATGTGTAAAATACAACTATATGGTTCGACTTAGATTAAATGGTTTCAGTAAAAATTCGTATAATCCAATTTCAATTTTCAGCTTTTATCTAGTAGATATACCAAGAAGATAAAAAACTTTGTTTTTAGAACAAATTTGAAAATAACCATTTTGCTCAATTCAAAGGGGAATTGAAATTTGTCAGAAAATCGTAAATTTTCGGTTTTATTTAAGTAAGTCGGCATGAAAAAAACAAGTTATGTAACAAAATGTAAAATGCCTAAAAACCTCATCCCTCCTGCCTTCTGCCTCCTGCCTTGCCACAACGATAAATTTCAACGCCTACCTACTTATACATAAATCTTTAGTTAAAAAAAATAAACACCGTTGGTTATTTCGTAAAAAATAATTATAAAATCTGACCTAGTATTACTTTCCAACAGCAATAAACACTACTAGGTTATTTACCATGAAGAATTGGCAACAACGATTTTTGCTAGGCTTATTATGTTGTGTTTTCTTATTATTCGGATGGTCACAGCGGGCTTTAGCTGCAAATAATAGTACACAAATACTAAATGTACAATTAGCCCAAGCAGAATTACCTGTCAATGTTTATGAGTATCTATTGCAATATCAACCAGAAACTTATCATGTTTTGAGCAAGACATTAGCAGATGCTGTTGAAGATGCAAAACAGCCGTTAGCAGATGAAGTAGTGAGTGATCTGTGGGCATTATCTCCCAGTAACCCTAGAATTAAATGGAGAGAAAATAATGGCAAAATTGAATATTTAATGTCAACTTGGAGATATGTGAGTAACCCCAGTGTAGATTGGCCAATAGGTGCAAAAAAACAACTGGCTTATCAAACATGGTTTACAGCAGTACCACAAGTTAAAGAATTTTGCCAGCAATATCAAGCCATAGATGCCAATATTCCTGATAAAATTGAACTTTCACTAAGGTTACAGCAATATTTGGGATTGATTTTAAACAAATATTCTAGCAAAACCCATTTTGTGGAAATGTGGGTAAAAGCAGAAGATTTAATCAGACCATGTATTGATCCAGAAATTGACGATGCTAGTTGTAATGTTTTACCTTTACCAGTACCAGATAGCAGTCCTGTAATTAAGACAATATACACCAATTCTTTCAGCAATGCGAAAAAAGAATATTATCCTTGGTCTGGTTTAGGTTATACCTATGATTGGGGAAATCCACAAAAACCCCATGTAGGTCCTAGTGAATTTATTATTAACCCCACACCAGAAAAACCTGTTGAGGTGGAAGTGGTTTCTGTAACCCCAACTCAGGAATATTGTCAACAGGATTATATTTCATCTAATCAGTCTTTGAATTAGTTGAATTAAATTTAACCTCAAACTTTTGGGTAACAAATAAGGGTGAAAGGGTAAGGAGTAATAACACCTTTACTCTTTACCCTTTCTGAGATGAGGTCAACATTCCTTATTAAGGGGGGAGATCAATAAAGGTCTCCCTTTAAAACCTGGTAATTTATGAGGTATGGGTCATTAAATCTACATGGTAAAATTCGATATATAAAACTTGAAATGTGACTACAAATGTTGGCATTTGTATGAAAAAATAATCACTGACTGCAAACACTATAAAAAGGCAGAATCTTAATCAAAAAACCCTAAATTTAAACCAGTCTCAGGACAGATGAGGACTAATTTAAATCGCTTTAAATTAGCAGACAAGAAGCAAAGGGCGTGACGATGGGTGCAGCTGCCCCAATCACCAAAATAAAAAACACAGAGTAACAAGCATAGTGTTTACTCTGTGTTTATCTGTTTATCAGTTGAAAATTGACAATTGATAATTTTTTATTAAAGGTTTAAAACCTTCCCTTTCCAGGGGAAAAAGCCAAAAATTCCGTTTTTTTCTCCTCTGACTCCTAAATGATTATGAATTATTTTCATCTCGTCGTTGTTCATAATCTTCAGAGGATTTCGGATCTAGTTCCCAACGTGCATTATCACGATGTTTTAAAATATCGTTGGTGCGAAGAAAAGCATAATCATTCATTTCTAAACCTACTGCTGTTTCTAATTCCTCCGTTACATTTTTTTCAGGAGTAGCAACAGTACCACCCACAGCTTCATCTCCTACCGTATCTTGCCAATAACTATCAACTTCATCACCTGCAATAGGGTATTCAGCAGGAAATTCAGGACTGTTTTCTGTATACTCTTGTCTATTTTCCCACAGCGATCGCTCACCAATATTATATCCCGGTAAGTTTTTTACGCCTGTACCATAGGATTCAGTAATTCCCTGTGGCAAATCATCAGTTTTATTTTCCTGTTTTTTTCGTTTTTTTGTCATGATAATAGCTACTTGCTGCAATAACAAAGATTTAGAAATTGTAATTTCATGAACCTTATCTGCATCTGTTTATTTTCACTCTTTGTATTTCAATATTTTAGCTACATGGCTGATGGCTGAGGGCTGAATGCTTAACGTTTTTATTATAACTTTTTTATTATAACTTTTTTATTATAACTTTTCACCAAATATATTTATCTAACTAAAGATTTATAACTTTAGTTATAAAAAATATATCCCTTGAGAACGAAGTGAAGCAATCTATGAAGTATTAATCTAGTAGGTGGTAAATCATTAGCAATTATAACTAGCAATTAGTTTAGTAAGGTAATTGGTAAGAAATTATTTTCAGATTTTCAGATTTAATAAATAGAGGAGATTAAAAAATGGAATATACAGAGTTTATTACCCATGTACAAAGTCTAGCTCAATCAAATTCCCGTGAAGAAGCAGAAGTTGCTACTCGTGCGACATTAGAAACAGTGAGAGAACTGATTCCTAAAGATGAAGCACAAGAATTAGCTGCACAAATACCACCAGAATTAGGTAAATATTTACGTGGCAGAGAAACAGAAGCTAGTCAATCTTTTCATCTGCAAGAGTTTATTGAGCGTGCTAGTCAGAAAGAAAATATAGAACCAACTACAGCAGCAATGCACGTGCGGGCAGTTTTTGCGGTTTTACAAAATGCGGTAACTCCAGAGAAATTCAAGAAATTTCATGCTTATTTTACCCATGATTATGAGGAATTATTTGCCACTTCATCAACAAGTGAAATGCCAGCATAACGAAGGCAAGAGGTCTATTTTACAGGGATTTAGCTTAGACACTGCTCCAAAAACTTTGAACGAAGTCCGGTTTTAGACCAGATTGTTGCTATAACAATCAATTACAGTTCGAGATGGCTGGCTCAAATCACTGAAACTGAATAAGTGTAAAAAATCAATTTATTTGATAATTAGCCAGGGGAAGAAAACCAATGATCAACAATAATCATCATTCTAGTCAGAAAAAAGTTGCTATTCTCGTTGAACAAGAAGTAGAAGATTTAGAATTTATAATTCCTTGTCACGCACTCAAACAAGCGGGAATGGATGTAGTAGTTTTGGGTTCAAGGATGAATGAAAAATATAAGGGTAAAAGGGGAAAACTGAGCGTACAAGCTGATGGAACAACAACAGAAGCTATAGTTGATGAATTTGCAGCAGTGGTTATTCCTGGGGGTATGGCTCCTGATAAAATGCGGCGTAATTGTCACACAGTTTGCTTTGTGCGGGAAGCCATGAAGCAAGGTAAATTAATAGCCGCAATATGTCATGGACCACAGGTTTTAATTGAAGGTGATTTACTCAAAGGTAAACAAGTAACTGGGTTTACTGCTATTCGTAAAGATATCAGTAATGCAGGAGCAAATTATATAGATGAGCCTGTAGTTGTGGATGGTAATTTGATTACATCTCGTGAACCTGGAGACTTGGCAATTTTTACAACGGCACTTTTAAAACGTTTAGGTTATGGTGGTAAAGATGCTAATTTGCCTGATGAAAAAGACACAAGTGCAGAATGGTGGAAGTTAGCTGATGCTTGGGGTGGTTCAACCAAGAATGAAATTGTTAAAGGTTTAAATATTGCTTTAGGTGGAGAACGTTATTCTTTAGAAGCTCTAGAAAAGTATCTAGAAAAAGAATCTGAACAGGAGGTAAAAAACCTGTTTCAAGAAATGATAATTAATAAGCAACGTCACATTCAAAAACTGGAAACTTATCTGCATAGATTACATGAAAAACCATCTTTTGGCGCTAATGTTGCTAATCAATATGCTAAGGTAAAATCTGCATTGACTGGTAGTGATGATATCTATCAAATTCGTTGTGCATTGGGTGATGTACAAACAGGTATTGGTGATGTTAGCCATTTGTCGGCAATGTATACTGACCCAGTAGCAACGGCAATTTTTAAAGAAATTTACAATGATTTAGGTAAATATGAACAGCGATTAGTTGAACTATATCGTTCACGAATTGCTGCTGGTATTAAGCCTCCTAAACCTACTTCTAGTGCTGCTGTGGTGTAAGCATTTATTATTCAGGAAAACCCTATGAGCAAGGATAATTATGAATCGTCTTTTTAAGAGTTTTCAACGTCTAATTTTACGTCTGCTAGTAATTTCTTTTGTAGTATTTGCCTTTTTTGGCTTCCAAGCTTTTAGCTCTAGTAATGCTATGCTATTAGCACAAGCTGATACCGTGACAACTCCAGAAGGTACTTATTATAAAGGTACTCCTGATCAAGAAGCAATCAGAAATGAGCAGCCGCTAGAAAATACTCAAAGACAACTTCAAGAAACTGCTGATAATATTAGAGAAAAACTCAATCTTGATGAACCTATTCCTGAATCTACCAGACAGTTTTTAGAAGATGTACGCACAAATATTGACAAAAGTTTAGAGCCAATTACTGGTGATAAACCAGGTTATTATCAAGAGAATATACCACCAGAAAGAATGTTGAGAGACAAGAGATAAGGAAGGTAGGAGGCAGTTTTTGTAATGGGAAATTATCAATTGACAATTGACAATTGACAATTGACAATTGATAACTGTTTCATTCAAGGTTTAAAACCTCCCTTTTTAAGGATAAAAAAGCCAAAAATTCCGCTAATAACTTGTTAATAAGGATCATAAATTATATGAGTGACACAAGTGTTAAAAAAGTAGATTCTGCTTATTCTCCCACAGGTAAACTTGGTCAAAAGTATCTAGCATCGGGAAAAACTGTTTCGATGCGACTATGGGAAAATGAAGAACCAGGTGAGGAAAAAGTACCAACTCAACGGGAATATGAAACTGTTGGTTATGTAATTGATGGACAAGCAGAATTAGATATTTTTGGTCAGACAATTTTACTAGAAAAAGGTAGTTCTTGGGTTGTACCAAAAGGTGCAATTCATTCTTATAGAATTCTGCAACCATTTACAGCAGTTGAAGCGACGAGTCCCCCGGCTCAAATTCATGCTAGGGATGAAAATTAAATATAAAAGATAAAAATATCAAAGGTGTAGGATGTAGATCCCCGACTTCTGTAAAAGGTTGGGGATTTATTTTTGCAGATTATTGATATTTTTGTTGTTTTGTTGTAATATCATTTCTGAAAATTTACCAAGATATCTATAATTTATTGTTTTCATCATGTTGAATTTAACTAAAGTTAAACCTCCTGATATTAATGCTATCGTTAACTTTACTCTTCCACTTACCGCTGAAGAACGCACCCGTAGCCGTCACAAATTTACATTAACAGATGGAAAGGAGGTTTTTCTGCGTTTACCGAGAGGTACAGTTTTACATAATGATGATCTTCTCACTGATGAAAATCAAAACAATTTCATCAGAATTATTGCTAAACCTGAACCTGTTTTGACTGTGGTTGCACACACACCTTTACTCTTATTAAGAGCAGCTTATCATTTGGGTAATCGTCATGTACCTGTGGAAATTACTCCTAATTATTTACGCTTATCTCCCGATTCAGTTTTACGCACGATGTTAGAAAAGTTAGGGTTAGAAATTAAGGAAGAAGTTGTACCTTTTCAACCAGAATTAGGCGCTTATGGAGGATCTTATGGACACCATCACTCTAACTCATAGTCATTTTTTATCTATTTTACAGTTAGCTAGTCCGGCTTTACCTGTGGGAGCTTATAGCTATTCTGAAGGTTTGGAAATGTTGGTAGAAAATAGTACTATTAATAGCAGTAATAGCTTAAAAAATTGGTTAGAAGCTGAGTTGAATTATGGGTCAATTCGCATAGATGGCGCTGTGATGATTAGAGGTTTAGAAGCTGCAAAAATGGGAAATTTAGCAGATTTAAAACGATGGAATTTGTGGTTATCTGCGGTGAGAGATACAGAAGAATTACGCGCTGGTAGTTGGCAAATGGGGCGATCGCTCATCCAATTATTAAGTAAACTTGCACCAGAAACTTTACCATTAGCTACCGCAGTGGGTTATCCTTGCAATTATGCGATCGCCTTTGGTATTGCTTGCGCTCATTGGCAAATTAACACTGATGCGGCATTATTAGCATATCTGCATAGTTGGGCAAATAATTTAATTACTGCTGGAGTCAAACTCATTCCCCTTGGTCAAACTGCTGGACAAGAATTATTATTAGAGTTGCAAACATTATTAAATATTACAATGTCAGAAATTCTCACCTTAGAAGATGATAATCTAGTTTGTTGTAGTTGGGGTTTATCCCTAGCTAGTATGCAGCATGAAACCCAATATACTAGATTATTTAGAAGCTAGGGAACAGGGAACAGGGAACAGGGAACAGGGAACAGTAAGAGAAGATAGGTAATAATTTTACTAATTACCAATTACCAATCACCAATCACCAATTACTTATGAATGCTTTTCGAGTAGGAGTAGCAGGACCTGTAGGTTCTGGAAAAACAGCTTTAGTAGATGCTTTGTGTAAAGCACTGCGAGAAAAATATAAATTAGCGGTTGTTACCAATGATATTTATACTCAAGAAGATGCACAATTTTTAGTACGTTCTCAAGCATTGGAGAGCGATCGCATTTTAGGAGTAGAAACAGGAGGTTGTCCCCATACTGCTATTCGTGAAGATGCTTCCATGAATTTAGCTGCAATTGAACAACTAGAAGAAAAATTTATAGATTTAGATTTAGTTTTTTTAGAAAGTGGTGGTGATAATTTAGCCGCTACCTTTAGTCCCGAATTAGTTGATTTAACAATATATGTCATAGACGTTGCTGCTGGGGATAAAATTCCCCGCAAAGGTGGTCCAGGTATCACTAAATCAGATTTATTAGTCATTAATAAAATTGATCTTGCACCATTCGTTGGAGCAGATTTAAACGTCATGGAAAGAGATGCAAAAAAAATGCGTGGAGGTAAACCCTTTATTTTCACTAACTTAAAAACCAAAATCGGTTTAGCGGATGTGATTCAATTCATTACCACACAAATCTGCTAAATTTGGAAATTTTATATTTTTTTTACTTTTAGATCCCCAACTTCTTAAAAAAGTCGGGGATCTGAGTATGATAGGTATTTTTGTAATATAAATTTATATTTTTTTATATTTTGCTGCACTCTAGTCGTTTGTAAATAAACAATGCTATGATATCCGTCAAATCACCAATAATACATAGATGTTTCCTAGAACGTCGATTCAGTAATGCTAGGTAATCTGTTTTTACCTTGTAGGGGCGAAGCATTCGGGTGATAACCTATCGCTGAAACCAGTTCATATTCTGTCCGAATGCTATGCCTCCGGCACGCTACGCGAACGCCCTTACGATTAATGAATTGGTGTTCTAGAACATCTGAATATTGGTCAACATATTGCTCAAAATTGTGGATGAGGACTTAGTGATGACAGTGAATTATTCCAAAGCAGTGAAAATGGCAGTGTGCTGTCAAGAAATTTATCAAGACTTCTCTAAAATAGCCTTTAGCGGCTGGACTGAAAAACCAATTCTGATTAGCGACAAAACCACTGATACTCAATTGGCAATTTTAGCAGATTCCTCAGCAGTAACTATAGTTTTTCGTGGTACTGAATCAAGAATGGACTGGCGATATAACTTCGATACTGGCAAGATAGGTATTGATGAAGAAAAGGAAAATAGAGAATTTGATGAGAAAATAATTCAACAACAAATTGTTGCTAAAACCGAGCAAACTTACCCATATAAAAAAGGTAAGAACTCTGGATCACTCATGCATTCTGGTTTTAGCAATGCTTACCTTTCCGTTAGAGATCACATTCATCAATATATCAAAGATAATCAGACTGCTAATATCATTGTCACAGGCCATAGTTTAGGAGGAGCATTAGCAACCTTATGTGGTGTAGATATTGAATATAATTTTCACCCTCAATTATCTTCCTTAGAAGTCTATACATTTGGCTCGCCCAAAGTAGGCAATAAGGAATTTTCTCAATCTTATAATCAGAGAGTTCCTAACACTTATCGCTTTATTTATGGCATGGATATAGTACCAGCATTACCCAGGTGGTGGCAAGGAAGATATAGTCATGTAGGTCAACAATTACGACTAGGACCTTGGTTTAGTTTCAACTTCATTTCTGCACGAGTGAAAGATCATGATATCCGCAATTATATTAGGTTGCTGGAAAAAACACTCTGAAAACTCAAAATAACCTGTTATCAATTGACAATTGACAATTGACAATTGACAATTGATAATTGTTTATTCAGCCATCAGCATCTGCAAAAATGACTCACCACATTTTAAAAGCTACGAAAGAAACTGTACATTTAGGTGGCTTTTCTCACCTCTTAAAACCAGCATTATTTGTTGATTCCCATGACACAATAGACATAGAAACATATACAGGTTATTACGTTTACGACAAAGCTCCTTCAGAATTTCTTACACCAGAATTTATTGATATCTGTGAAAATTTACCACCAGAACAAAAAATAGCACCAGGACCCCATTTACTCACCGGACCAATTTACATCAATAATGCACAACCAGGGGATATTTTAGAAGTACAATTAAAGTCAATTTCACCGCGTTTACCTGTTGGTTTTAACGCTATTCGTGCAGGTTGGGGAGCATTACCACAGCAGTTTACAGAAGCTGCATTAAGATTTATTCCCCTCGATTTAAAAAATAATTTTGCCGAATTTCCACCCGGTTCAAATATTAAAATTCCTCTCACACCTTTTTTTGGCATTTTAGGAGTTGCTACCCCAGAAAATAACCGTAATTCTATACCTCCAGGTGCTTATGGAGGAAATATTGATAACCGTCAATTACAAGCAGGTGCAAAATTATTTTTACCTATATATGTTCCTGGTGCATTATTTTCCATTGGTGATGGACATTCTGCACAAGGAGATGGTGAGGTAAATGTAACTGCTATTGAAACATCTATGAATGGCAGAATTAAACTCATATTACGTAAAGATTTACAACTGACAACACCCATAGCAGAAACTCCTACAGATTTCATCACAATGGGTTTTGCAGAAACATTAGATGATGCTTTGGAATTGGCGTTAAAAAATATGATTGATTTTCTAGAACGTTTTGCCAATTTATCACCAGAAGATGCTTATGTTTTATGCAGTTTAGCAGTAAATTTTCATATTACTCAAGTGGTGAATAGTCCACAAAAAGGGGTTCATGGAATGTTATCTAAATCTATTTTACCAAAGCTCAGGTTATAGGTGAATATTCAATAATTGATAATTGACAATGAACAATTGACAATTACCCCTCCATTGAAGGGAGAGGATTGAAAAAGCTTATTTTTTATTTTTCCCGTTGAAAGGAGAGGTTTTAAACCGTATGGCTAACGCCACGCTACGCTATCGGCTGACGCTCACGGCGGAAGCCTTTAATGAAACAATTGTCAATTTTCAATTGAAAATTTTACTCTATTTGTTCCAAAAAGTTAATTTTTTTATACAGTTGTTTTAAAGATAATTGAAGGTTAATTGATGCAAGTTTTAAAATAGCATCTTCTGTTTCATACTCTGTCAAAATCCATTGATTTTCATTATTTTTGACATATTGCATTACATAATGTTTATGTTGATCAATCAAAATATATTCTTTAAATTCGGGAATTGAACGATAATAAAGAAATTTATCACCCCGATCATAGTCTTTTGTAGATTGAGATAGGACTTCGGCAATTAATAAAGGATTGGTAACAATTGTGGTGTTTGTACTATAATAAATAGGTTCACCTTCTATGACCATGACATCAGGATAAGTAAATTCTCGATAACGTTGTATCCACAGTTTTACATCTCCAATATAAATTTCATAGTCTAAATCATTTAATGCTAAATTCAGGCTAGTAGCTAAATTTAATGCTAGTTTATTATGATTTGTTGTTCTGCCTGTCATGGGTATAATTTCTCCATCTCTATATTCATTTTTGTACTCTGATTTTTCTTCCAGTTCTAAATATTCTTCTGGGGTATAGTAGGCTTTAACTGTTTTGATTTCTTGGATAGTTGTTTGTAGTTTCATAGAATTAGTATACTCCCTATTCTTTGATTAAAATAATTCGGCTATGGAAAATTGTCTTTGTTTATCTAATTCTTGTATTCGTCTTTTTTCAGCAATAGCATTATCATAATATGATTTATTTTTTTCTGGTTCTATTTGTGGATCAACTTTTTCCCACAGTTCCATAAAATGACGATAGCGTTTTTCCCTCAAAACTATTTCCATACAAGCTAAGGTTGCTTGTACAACTTGGGGAGTACGCAGTATTTCTTGCTTGTTTTTTTCATTCAAATGAAATACATGAGATACTATTTTTAAATCTTCTTCTAATTCTAAATACCGATTTTGTAAGTTAGAAATTAAGTCTACTTCTTCTAATGGAAATTCTAAACTTTTTTGCCACAAAAACCGATGATGAGAAAGGCTAAATTCTAAATTTCTTTCTTCTAATTCCTCAAATATAATTTGACGTTGTTCAGGACAATGGAGAAAAATTCGTAATAATAACGCCTCTGCTTGTTCTAATAAACTGCGTTCAGTGGTTACTAGAGATAGCTTTGGCGTTTTTGACTCTGGTTTGCGTAAACGCAAAGGTGGAGTTTGCACACTAGCAGGTGCAATTTGAGTTAGTAGGTTCTCAACTCGTAGGGGTATAAGTCTAGCGTCCCCTAAGCTGAGTATTTCTGCACAGTAGGAAATATAGTAATTAAGTGTATCACTATTAACGATTTTCTGCAAGATTTTAACCATTTCTTTTGTAACGATTTGAAAATTGGTAGCTTGTTTTAAATCTCTATCTTTAATAATTTCCTCAATTTGCCAATTTAACCACAGTGGTGCATTTGTTAATAGTTGCTGATATTCTGCTGCTGTATGAGTTTGCAAATATTCATCCGCATCTTTACCGTCGGGAATGTTGAGAATTTTTAACTGTACTTCCCCTTTATATGCTAAGGTGGCAATTTCACCAATTGCTCTTTCTGCGGCATTAATTCCAGCGTTATCTGCATCAAAATTAAGTATTAATTGTTTGGAATCTGAGTAACGCAATAATAGCCGCACTTGTTCTATACTTAATGCTGTACCCAGGGATGCAACGACGTTATTAATTCCTGCTGCATGAAGGGCGATCGCATCAAAATATCCCTCTACTACTACCCCTTGATCTGATTTAGAAATACCATCTTTAGCTTGATCTAAAGCAAATAAAGTTTTACCTTTACTAAATAATTCTGTTTCTGGGGAATTTAAATATTTTGGTTGTTCATCTGTTAAAGTTCTGCCACCAAAAGCAATTACTCTTCCTTGAACATCGTGGATAGGAATCATTAATCTATCCCGAAATACATCATAATAACCTCCCCCTTCTTTTCTAGGTTTAATTAAACCAGCTTTTTCTACCAACTGCACAGGATAATTTTTATTTTCCACCAAATAACGATGTAAAGTTTCCCAACCAGGGGGAGCATAACCTAAACCAAATTGTTGAATTGTTTCTATTTTTAATTGCCGATTTTCCTGTAAATATTGCATCGCTTTTTGACCCAAATTTTGTCTTAAAGCGTGTTGATAAAATTGGGCTGTAGATGCTAAAATCTCATATAATTGCTCACGTAAAGATATTTGACGTTGTAATTCTTGTCTTTGTTCAGGTGCTAAGGTTTTGACAGGAACTTGATAACGTTTTGCTAAATCTAGAACTACTTCTGCAAAATGTCGTTTATTCAAATCCATGACAAACTTAATGGCATTACCCGCAGCTTGACAACCAAAACAATAATACATTTGCTTGCTTGGACTCACTGTAAAACTAGGGGTTTTCTCGTCATGGAAAGGACATAACCCGACAAAATCTTTGCCTCGTCTACGTAAAACTACATAATCTGAGACAACATCAACAATATCAGCCCGGTGTTTAACTTCTTCTATTGTATCTGGATGTAAACGGGGGATTTGCATTTTTGGGTGATTGGTGATTGATGATTAGGGAAAAATCAAAACTCCTGACTCCTGCCTTATTATAATTCTTGATCCCAAACCCAAAATAATCGTTAAAATTGCTTCATGCTGGAGCTTAACAATGGGAATCATTAAAGATGGGACGTATTTTTATTTCGGCCGCGCATGGAGGTAGGGAAGCTGGCGGTATTGATCCTGGTGCGATCGCAGGTGGTACAACTGAAGCTAAGGAAATGATTCTGTTACGGGATTTAATTGTAACAGAACTGCGGGCGCGTACTGTGGAAGTTTTAGCTGTGCCTGATGATTTAAGTGCTGCCCAAACTATCACCTGGATTAACTCTCGCGCTCGTTCCACTGATGTGGCTGTAGAAATTCAAGCTGATGCTGCTAGTAGTCCTACTGTTAGGGGTGCTAGTGTTTACCACATTGCCAGCAACAATCAACGCAAGCAAAATGCAGAAACGTTACTCATGGGATTGTTGCGCCGTGTACCTCAATTACCTAATCGCGGAGTCAGACCAGATACAGACAGTGGCTTAGGTAGTTTGCAGTTTTGTCGCCGCACTACTTTACCGGCTTTAGTCATGCAAGTAGGGTTTCTCAGCAGTCCAGACGATCGCAATTTATTACAAACTCGTCGTCGTGATTTTGCATTAGGAATTGTAGATGGATTAACAGCTTGGAGTCGAGGAGTTGATTCAAATCCGGGAACTCCTGTAGAACCAAATTATCCACCAATCAATATTAACATCAATGGGCAAAATTATCCAGAACAAGGAGTATTAATTAATGGTAATTCCTATATTCCCATTGACTTAGTAGATCGGTTGCGAATTGATTTATCAAAATCACCTAATATTAACCGTGTAACCTATCGCCGTGTAGTTTATATCAAAGCTATCGAACTGCGAGATTTTAATATTTCTATTAGTTGGGATAGTGCAACTAAAACTCTTAAACTCCGTTCCATTTTAACAATTTGTCCGGCACACATTGAGCAAATTATTTCTAATGGAAATACCACAGAAGTACAGCTACAAATATTTTTGCGGAATAACAATGAAAACGCTCTAGTGCAGTTTCCTGACATTCCTAAACTTTATCGGGAAGAAGCGATCATTGAAGGCGTAAATCATGATCTTGCCTTTTGTCAAATGTGTTTAGAAACTGGCTTTTTACGTTTTGGAGGAGACATTAAACCTCAACAAAATAACTTTGCTGGTTTAGGAGCAATAGGTGGTGGTTCAGAAGCAGCATCTTTTCCTAGTGCCAGAATAGGAGTAAGAGCGCATATTCAACATTTAAAAGCCTATGCTAGTTTAGAACCTTTGGTACAACAAGAAGTAGATCCTCGCTTTAGATTTGTGACTAGGGGTGTCGCTCCTTCTGTAGATCAACTATCAGGAAGATGGTCCGCAGATTTAGATTATGGAACTAAAATTAAAGCTTTGTTTAAAAGACTTTATGAATCAGCAGGATTGATTTAATTAGCAGGAGGCAGGAGGTTTTTCGGTTTCTTTCTACTAATACCCAGATCCCTAGCTTCTTGAAGAAGTCGGGGATCTATCGAAAAAAAGATTTTTATCAATAAAGGGGGGTATATTATCAACATTATTGAGAATGAAGTCAATAATTTAAGGATTTTTGGGGATTTCAGGGATGGGGGTTGACGACGAATTACCACATCTAAATTAACCCTAATTTTATTCAGGGATAAAAGTAAGTCGGCACGAAAAAACCAAGCAAGTACAAAAATGTAAAATTGCTAAAAACCTCTTCCCTCCTGCCTCCTGCCTTGCCATAACGACAATTTTTAACGCATACCTACTAAGTAGCAATATTTACTATTGTGATGCTATGGAAATTAAACCAAAGGTAGCCACCAAATGCAAGTATAGCAAGTATAATTTATGTCGCAAATATCTAGTTATTATTTAAGTGATTTTGTCACTGATATACAATTTAAAATACAATGAGTGAAAAATTAGCTAAAGTTACTAAAATTTTAGCTAAAGTTACTAAAATTAACGATATTCAATATTGACATTGCGTCAAATGTGCTTATTATTATATTCATGACCTATGCAACTGGCACATTCGTAGGGTGCATCAGATATCAAAAATCTGTTTATTTACATGATTTATGCCGTCTAGCACATCTTGCAAAAGTTTCTATGGTGTAATACTTGCATAAGTCATAATAGATAAAAATAGCGTGCTTGTTACATCGATCTAAGGTTCTAATAGTACGGGATAACACGGGCTATTTTTAGCTAATTCTTGCGTATTAATGAATGCACGAACTTGTCTTAATATTCACCAATCATTGAATAAGAACAATGATTTTATCGCGTCTGACTAGGGCGCGAAATTCTACTGAGGGATAGCCGCTCCCATGCTCTCATTTCTCATTGAAGTAGAAACTCAAGTCTAGTTTTGTCTAGGTTGTATACAACGGTTCACCATCCAACAAACACCAAAAGGAATTTTATGGCTTTCACTCGCAGAAATGTATGGGCAAAGAATGGAGATTTCGATGATCCCGTGTTGTACTGGTATGCTAGGGGTGTTAGAGTCCTCAGAGCTAGGACAATTTCAGAGCCTACAAGCTGGGAATTTTTGGCTGCACTTCATGGTTTTGACCCCGTAATATGGCACGTTGAAGGCTTCCTGACCTTGGGTGAAAAGTTACCACCTTATTGGGTACAAAGCCTTTACTGGAAACAATGTCAGCATGGAAGCTGGTACTTCTTACCTTGGCATCGTGGCCATTTGCTGTCATTTGAAACAATAGTGCGTGAAGCTATTAAACAGGAAATGATAGAAGACGAAAAGAAAGGTATCAAAGTTAATTACCATTGGACAGATTGGGCTTTACCTTACTGGAACCCCGCAGATCCAAAAGATGATTATCGTGCAACACAAATACCACCAGCATTTACCAATGAGTATATGCCGGATGGGTCTGAAAATCCCCTTTATATCAAACAACGGGACGGAGATCTAGTCACACTGCCACAAGAAATTGCTAAAGGAACACCAGGGGCAAAGCAAAAGTACGAACTTATACAAAGAAACTTGCTAAGCCTAAAACAGGCATTGACTCAACCCAGTTTTATAGGAACATCTAACTCTTCAACTGGTTTTGGTGGGTTAAAAACCAGTTTTAGCCATGACCCTGTAGCCTTTGGTCAAATAGAAAGCAATCCACATAACAACATTCATGGTCTTGTTGGTGGACTGATGGGTGACGGAGTCACCGCCGGTCTTGACCCTCTATTTTGGTCGCATCATGCCAATATTGACCGCCTGTGGGAAGTTTGGCTCAAAAGTGATCCGGAGCATAAAAACCCATATAAGAAGGAGCCACTACCAGATACACCAGAAAACAAAGCGGACAACCACACAATAAAACTGTTAAACCAAACGCAAGAACAGTGGCTCGACGGTCCGGGTGAACGTGGCTTTATGGTACCTTTGACATCTGGACAAGTCTGGGAGTTCAAACCAAAGGATGTTGTCAATACCTTGGCACTGAAAGTAGATTACCAGTATGATCTCAGTTATCAATATGATGACATTTCAAATCCCCTCAAAGATATCCCTACCACGCCTGCCGGAACAAAATCCGAACTGCTTGGTGCTAGTACCACCAGCACAGGATTAAAAGAAGCAAATAGAACTTCGATAGAGATTCCAATAGGAGAACCTGCTACAGGAGAAGGCGTAAAATACTCCTCAGAGCATAGGTTTTTCCTGCATCTGGTGAACATCACCAGCAACAAGGATGGTAGGATCATTAACGTGTTTGTTAATCTTCCTAAAGGCGCTTCAGGTTATGATTATCCTGATCTGTATGCGGGTAGTATCTCCTTTTTTGGTGTGCGCCAAGCATCCGCAGGTGGGGGACTAGGAGTTACCGAAGTTTTTGAAATTACCGATATCCTTGCTAGACTTCGATTTGGCGGATGGGAAGGAACTAAGAACCTTAAAGTTACTTTCATCCCACTAAATGAAGATAATCCAGCCGATGATATGAACGTGGAGCAAGTACTCCTGTATCGTGAGACGTGTGCAGTCAAGTAATGAGAATCACATTAAGTAGATACATATCATTTATTAGCGAGCCTCCTCTACCGACGCTGCTGAAAGTTTCCCTGATTGCTTGGGGGGTGATGTTGCTACCAGGAGAACTTCATCAGGTAATGTCAGGACGGATGATTGCTGTCTCAGTTCATGGGCATGGACAGATGATTCACTCACTAGATGATATGCTCTCTTTCCACTCCCTGGCAGTGATCGTATTGTATTGGTTGGTGATGTTGGTTGCTATGATGTCTCCTGCGTTAGCCCAACCAATCCGTCACCTTTGGGGACGTAGCTTAATCCGGCGGCGTTGGATTGCTATTGTTTTGTTTCTTTTTGGCTATATCAGTATCTGGACTCTGGCAGGTCTGATATTAATGCCTGTTGCAGCTTTGCTGAGGTTTTTTGTGGGCGAGGGATGGTTTGGCGCTTCTGGTGTTGCCTTGCTATTAGCCATTTTTTGGCAGTCTAGCCCGTGGAAACAGTCCTGCTTGAACCACTGCCACTGGACTCCTGGCCTTTCACCTTTTGGACTGGCTGCTAATTTAGATTGTTGGCGCTATGGGATGGTTAACGGCCTTTGGTGTGTAGGAAATTGTTGGGCTTTAATGCTCTTACCTCTAACTGTCCTACAAACACACCTGATTATTATGGCTGTGGTAACTTTAATACTAATGTTTGACCGATACCGTCCCGTTCGTCCTATAAAATGGCGGATTCCCTTTGAGGAAGAAATCCTGTACAAGCTGTCACAACTTATTTGTGACTATCAACTATGGCGTAGAAAGAAATTGACGATTGATTAACTCATTGTGTAGTTAATGCAAAAATGTAGAGATGTTATATAGAACGTCTCTAGAATAGACCACTGGTAACATAAGATGTAGGGACAATTCATGAATTGTCCCTACATCTTTTTCGGAGATGTCTTATAGACATCTCCAGAAATTACATAAGTGGTTTCCAGAATTTATCAAGGTTTTATCTTTATTCAGCAAGCCCTAATTACGAATTATATACTTCTTCCATTTTCTTAGCTGTTCTGTAGTCTGGTATCGGGTGTCCAAGCTTGCATATTGTCAGAATCAGGATATCCAGGATTTAAGGATTTTCAGGATGTGATTGATAAATTGGTAGTGGGGTTAGTAGCTAGTTACTGTTTTCTTAACCAATACTAACAAATACTCACATTTACTGAAAATTTCCTGTCATCTTTTGCTTTGTGACAGAATTACAGTAAAATCACTGTATGCTACTAGGATTCAAAACCCAACTCAAAGTTAACAAGCAACAACGACTACTACTGGCGCAACACGCAAGAGTAGCCAGACACGCTTGGAATCAAGGTTTAGCACTGTGTCAACAGGTATTATTACATAACAAACTGCAACCAGAAGAAAAAATCAAATTTCCCACAGCCATAGATTTACACAAATGGTTAGTAGCAGCCATTAAATCTACCCATCCTTGGTATT
>NZ_JACJPU010000054.1:0-31150 GCF_014696235.1 Sphaerospermopsis sp. FACHB-1194
GGATGGTAATTTTTAGATGGTTTGTTTGGTGTTTAAAGTTGTATTTGTCTGAATCAGGATTTCCAGGATTTGAGGATGTACGGGATGGTAATTTATAGATTTTCTGTTGGTGTTTAAAGTTGTATTTTTCTGAATCAGGATTTCCAGGATTTGAGGATTTACAGGATGTTATTTATAGATTTTCTGTTGGTTTTTAAAGTTGTATTTGTCTGAATCAGGATTTCCAGGATTTGAGGATTTACGGGATGGTAATTTTTAGATGGTTTGTTTGGTGTTTAAAGTTGTATTTGTCTGAATCAGGATAACCAGGATTTTAGGATGTACGGGATGGTAATTTTTAGATGGTTTATAAACATTCAAAAACAATCATTAAATAACATCCTGCAAAAATCCCCAACTTCCTAAAAAACAATCATTCAAAAAAACATCCTGTAAATCCCCAAATTCCCAACAAACAATCATTCAAAAACATCCTGAAAATCCTCTAATCCTGGACATTATCTCGACTTCGCTCGATAACCACCTGATTCAGACAAAAAATCCCCAACTTCCCAACAAACAATCATCCAACAACATCCTGAAAATCCTCTAATCCTGGACATTATCTCGACTTCGCTCGATAACCACCTGATTCAGACAAAAAATCCCCAAATTCCCAACAAACAATCATCCAACAGCATCCTGAAAATCCTCTAATCCTGGACATTATCTCGACTTACTTCGACTTACTTCGACTGCGCTCAGTACAAGTCGCTCAGTACAGGTCGCGGTAGTTGAGCGTAGTCGAAACTCGATAACCACCTGATTCAGACAAAAAATCCTGATTCCAACTACTTAATTGTATCATATAATTATGATAAAATTATACAACTCTTTCATCCCATCATCATCCCACTCTTGAAAATATGATAATCTGGCAACCAGGACAACAAATCAAGAACGGTAGATTTATCATTCAAAACATTTTAGGTACTGGTGGTTTTGGTATTACCTACAAAGCTTTAGAACCCAGCACAAGGAAATTATACGCCATCAAAACCCTTAACTCCACCATGCAACTGCGGGAAGACTTTGCAGAACAACAGGTTAAGTTTATTAACGAAGCCTTGACAATTAAAGGATTTGATCATAAGCACATTCTCAAAGTTTATGAAGTCATCCAAGAAGGTCAACTTTTTGGCGTGGTGATGGAATATATTGATGGGGTGACTTTATTTAAATATGTCCAAAATCAAGGACAATTATCAGAAAATGAAGCACTATTATATATAGATCAAATTGGTCAAGCTTTAGAATATATCCACAATAAAGAACAGTTACACCGCGATATTAAACCGGGAAATATTCTATTACGAGAAAATAAACAAGAAGCGGTATTAATAGATTTTGGTTTAACTCGCAGTCTCGCTACCAAAAGTATGACTAATTCTCTCACAGAAGGTTATGCACCTATTGAACAATATCGTCGTAAAGGTAATTTTGGAGAACATACAGATGTTTATGCTTTAGCCGCAACATTATATTATCTGTTAACTGCTGATGGATTGAAAAAAGAGGAAGAAATTTGTCCCGTACCCGCAACAAACCGGAAATATGAAAATGAACCTTTACCCGAACCTAAACATTATAATTCTCGTATTAGTCAGAGGGTGAATAATGCTATTTTGCAGGGTATGGAAATAGAACCGGAAAAACGCACTGCGACGGTTTTGAAGTTTCGGGAAAATTTGGGTTTGGTGGTTGAACCTGTAACACCACCTATTCCTACACCTCAACCACAACCACGACAACAGCAAAATATCCCCACACCCTCACCTGTCAACCAAGAGGTAGAATTAAAATCAGATGTAGGAATGGACTACAGAAAACTGCGTGACTTACTCAAAGCAGGGAAATGGAAAGAAGCAGATGAGGAAACAAAAAGGGTAATGTTAGCAGTTGCGAAACGGGAAAAAGAAGGTTGGTTAGAGACTAACAGCATTGATAATTTTCCCTGTGCAGACCTCCGCACTATTGACCAATTGTGGGTAAAATACAGTGATGGTAAATTTGGTTTTTCTGTACAGAAACGAATTTATCAAGGTTTCGGTGGAACGAGACAATATAACGAAGAAATCTGGGAGAAGTTCGGGGACAAGGTAGGATGGAGAAAAGGAGGATGGTTGTACTACAGAGATATTACTTTTGACAAGAAAGCACCAGAAGGCCACCTACCTTTTGATGTGAATGTGTATGATTGTTGGATCTTCTCTCGCGTCGAGACTTGTAAATTGTAGTCTGTAAAGGTTACAGAAAATTATTAAGAATTGTAAACAGGTGATTTTGTACGAAGTCTTGCGGGTTGGGGGTTTTCGATACCTGGTACTCGGTTTTTCCATTCTTCAGACAAAAACTGTAGTACAATACAGGCTAATACGAGTTTTATCATCCTGTAAATCCATTACTCCTGGTTATCCTGATTCAGACGAATTAGGATTAGGATTATAACAATTAGCTTTAACAAACCTTGTCGCAACTTCTTGTATTTCCTCATTATCAAAATTCAACTCATCCCAAAACAGCTTTAACTGTCCCGGTGAAGACTTCTTACCTTTTTGTTGTGGTTTCATACCCGCTAATAACTGACTTCCCCAACGGTTGCGTTTTTCGGGTTTAGGTTGGGGACGATATTTTTTACAGAAACCGCGATATTTTGTAGCACATTCTTCTAAAGTTTGTCCCAAAGACAAAAAAGCCGGATGCCAAGTTGTGATACCATCATCGCCTAACCTATCGTGAACACCATAATTACTAAAATCATAAAAAAGTCCTTGCTGCACACCAGCCGCTTTCGGGTTAGCATGAATATAACGCAGAGTATTTAAAGCGCGTTTCTTGTCAGTATTTGCAAACCCCGTACTGTGATAACGCTTTTCCCAAAAATGTCCGCTACGGTTAAGCATTTGGTTAAAACACATAGCAGTGTACCAGTTTAACCAGTGCATAATTTTCGGTAAATGTTCCGGTTTCTGTGGTTCAATGAGATAATGAATGTGGTTACTCATGACACATAAACCGTATAATTTAAAGTTGTATTTTTCAATTGCTTTTTTAATCGCGTAAACTAGAACCTGACGACATTCTAATTTAGTTAAACGAAACTCACGGTTATTACATCTAATAGTAACGTGATAAGAATATTCTGGTTGTAAAATTCTAGGTTTTCGAGACACGGAACAAGATCCCCAATTTCTACGATAATTTATCTGATAAATGAGAAGATTAACAATAGAAGTCGGGGATCTGAATTTTGTCAGAATCAGGATAAGATATGATCAAGTTAGGTAAATAATCAAGATAATCTATGAATACATTAGAACTTCGTGAACAAATCCAAGAATATGTTGAACAACTGTCACCTGAAAAATTACTAGTAGCAGTTGATTTTTTAGCATATTTAGCAACAAGAGAAGATGATGCTACTCAAGAGTTATTAGAGATTGTAGGATTTAAAGAAAATTTTGATCATGCGAGAGAAAACATAAAACAAGGAAAGGTGATTGCTGTTGACCAACTTAAACGAAAATATTAATTACACTGTTGTTATTAGTATTGATGCGGTGGAGTTTTTTGAATCTGCTTCTGGTACTTTACAAAAAAAGTTAGATAGATGTTTTGATCGTTTAAAAATTAATCCTCGTAATCATCCTAATATAAAATCTCTCAAAGGTGAGTTATCAGGTTATTATCGTTATCGCGTAGGTGACTATAGAGTTATTTATGAAATTAATGATGACTTAAAACTGGTAACAATTATTTTTATTGCCCATAGAATCAAAGTTTATGAATAGCTTGTAGGGTGCATTAGGAGCGCGAAAAGATTATAAAATAGATGGATAAGTTAAGTACGCAGACGTAACGCACTATTGATATTGTCTGAATCAGGATTTCCAGGATTTTAGGATGTACGGGATGGTAATTTTTAGATGGTTTGTTTGGTGTTTAAAGTTGTATTTGTCTGAATCAGGATAACCAGGATTTGAGGATGTACGGGATGGTAATTTTTAGATGGCTTATAAACATTCAAAAACAATCATTCAATAACATCATCAAAAAATCCCCAACTTCCCAACAAACAATCATCCAACAACATCCTGAAAATCCTCTAATCCTGGACATTATCTCGACTTCGCCCTTCGACACCGCCCTTCGACACCGCCCTTCGACTTCGCCCTTCGACTTCGCCCTTCGACACCGCCCTTCGACACCGCTCAGGACAGGCTCAGGACAGGCTCAGTACAAGTCGCGGTAGTTGAGCGTAGTCGAAACTCGATAACCACCTGATTCAGACAAATAAAATCTCCAACTCCCAACAAACAATCATTCAATCACATCCTGTACATCCTCAAATCCTGGACATCCTGATTCAGACAAATAAAATCCCCAATCACACCAAAATCATGTATAATATACAGCGTCTATAAAAACTACCTAAATATGCAATCTACCATCACCCTGACTATTACCACAGGTAAACTCTCAGGAAAACAATATATATTCGACACCCGCACCACTTGTCTTATTGGTAGAAATGATGATTGTGGTTTATCCATACCCTACGAAGTTGATAAAAAAGTTTCCCGCTATCATTGTTTATTAGATATCAACCCCCCAGATATCAAAATCAAAGATTTAGGAAGTTTAAACGGAACTTATATTAATAACAAAAAAATAGGTGGTAGACAATCTCATCACACCCCAGAAGAAGCGCAAAAATTAAACTTTCCTGAATATGATTTACAAGATGGTGATAATATTATAATAGGTGATACTGTTTTTCAAGTTAATATTAAAATTACCCAACCACTTCATAAAACTCCTGATATTCAAACTCCTGGTTTTATCCAACCACCACAACCAAAAACCAAAACCAAACTTTTTGATGTCATTCAAAAATTAATCAAATTAGCGATAGGTGGAGAAAAACAATTAACAGCATTACGCAATTATCAAATTATCAAATCTATCGGGAAAGGTGGTTTTGGTGAAGTTTATTTAGCGCAACATTCCCAAACTGGTAAACTTGTCGCTTTAAAAGTCATGTTACCAGAAGTTGCACAGGATGAAAATCATGTCCAAATGTTCCTCCGGGAAATTGAAAACCTGAAAGCTTTAAAACATCCCTATGTTGTAGAATTATTTGATTATGGTTATGCAGAAAATATATTTTTCCTAGTCATGGAATATTACGAAGGTGGGAATGTTTATGATTTAATGCAGCAATTAGGAGGAAAATTACCTCTAGATATGTCTTTAGGAATTATCCTGCAAGTTTTAGATGGGTTAACATATACCCATAATGCAGAAATTCCCTATGTTAAATTAGCTAATGGTAGCTTTGCAAAAGGTAAAGGTTTAGTTCACCGAGATTTAAAACCAAATAATATTTTCTTGTGTAATATTAATGGTAAACTCACAGCAAAAATCGGTGATTATGGTTTAGCAAAATCTTTTGATTTAGCAGGTTTAAGTGGACAAACTTTCACCAAAAGAATGGGAGGTACACCGGGTTTTATTCCTCGTCAACAGGTGCTAAAATTTAAAGATGCAAAACCCGATGTTGATGTTTGGGCAAGTGCAGCTTGTTTATATAATATGTTAACAGGATATGTTCCCCGCAATTTCACAGATGATCCTTTTATGGATGTTCTGGAAAATGATCCTGTACCAATTTTACAACGTAATGCCAATATTCCCAAGCAATTAGCAGCAGTAATAGATTTAGCTTTAACTGAAAAACCGCAAATCCATTTTCAAAGTGCTGCAAAGTTTAAGGAAGCACTCATGAATGTAATTCTGTAAATCCTTAAATTCTGGATATCCTGATTCTGACAACGTAGACATTCAGATATAATATAATAGACTTCTCCAGAAAAGAAATTATGGCTTATTTATGGGGGCAGGTCGAAGCATTTGGGATATCTAGGGTTTGCTGAATAAACCTAAAACCTTGATATATCAAAGGTTAGAGGCTGATAAACACAGAAATTAGTGCAAGGGTTTTGAAGGGTATACCGGAAAAAGTGTGCATTTTTTGGGATTTCAAGAGATGGCAAAGAAATTTTCAAATCTTCTCCTGACTCCTGACTCCTGACTCCTGACTCCTATGCCCTCACGGAAAGACTTTCTCAGCAACCCCTATCTAGATGTCTGATTTTTCCGTCAAATTATCGCCCAAATGCTTCGCCCCTACAATATATTAAAAATCAATACATTCTATTTTGGAGAGGTCTATTGGTTTAGCTAATCCTTCTGCAATTTCTCTTTTAGCACGTTGAGCAGATGCAATTAATTTTTGTTGACTTTTTTTAAATGAATTATCCCATTCTAATTCATCTTGTAAATCTGCTAAATATTCTCTCAAATGTTCTGCAACTCTGTCTTGTACATCTTCAGATAAAGATTCCATCATTTTGATGACAGTGGTAATTGCTGGAGATGACATAATAGAATTTCCTTCACAACTTTACCAGTCTATTCTACTCAAAATCTCTCCGTCCCGATGCTGATGGTACAGATATTATAGAATATTACAAACCCATATCCTGTAAATCCTCAAATTCTGGAAATCCCGATTCAGACAATCTTATCAATCCCAAAAAAGACCCTATATGCGCCCACGGATTTCCAGTATAACAAAATCATAATGAAAACTACCCAATTTGTCAACTACCTCACCCATGAATTTTTGAATTATCTGAATTAAAATTGATTGATTCACAGGTGAAAATGAATAGAATAGACAAATATGTTTCCTTAGTCTTGAAAAAGATTACATTTAATTAAGTAAGGTAAAAAACAAATTACAAATTATGGCTACTGAACTGATTGAAGAACTAGGTGAAGCGGTGGAACAACGTCGCAATTTTGCGATTATTTCTCACCCTGATGCTGGTAAAACTACGTTAACTGAAAAATTATTATTATACGGGGGTGCTATTCACGAAGCTGGGGCTGTAAAAGCTCGAAGAGACCAGCGCAAAGTCACTTCTGACTGGATGGCAATGGAACAACAACGGGGTATTTCTATTACCTCTACTGTTTTACAATTTGTCTATAACAATTGTCAAATTAATTTACTTGATACCCCTGGACACCAAGATTTTAGTGAGGACACTTATAGAACTTTAGCAGCAGCCGATAACGCGGTAATGCTGATTGATGCGGCTAAAGGGTTAGAACCTCAAACCCGGAAACTGTTTGAAGTGTGTAAAATGAGGGGTATTCCCATTTTCACCTTTGTGAATAAACTCGACCGTCCGGGAAGAGAACCTTTAGAACTTTTGGATGAGATTGAGCAAGAATTGGGATTACAAACATACTCGGTAAACTGGCCGATAGGAATGGGCGATCGCTTTAAAGGCGTATTTGACCGCCACCAAAAGCAAATCCATTTATTTGAACGTAGCGCCCACGGTAGTAAAGAAGCCCGTGATACTATAGTTGATTTAGGTGATAGCAGGATTGAACAACTTTTAGAACAAGAACTTTACCATCAACTTAAAGATGAGTTAGAACTATTAGAAGGAGCCGGTGGGGAACTAGATTTAGATTTAGTGCATCAAGGAAAAATGACTCCGGTGTTTTTTGGGAGCGCCATGACTAACTTTGGGGTCGAGTTATTCCTCAAATACTTCTTGGACTACGCCCTCAAACCCGGTACACATCACAGCACCGCTGGCGAAATTCCCCCAACTTACCCAGAGTTTACAGGATTTGTCTTCAAACTCCAAGCTAACATGGATCCCAAACATAGAGATAGAGTTGCTTTTGTCCGGGTCTGCACAGGTAAGTTTGAAAAAGATATGACAGTGAACCACGCCCGCACAGGTAAGGCTGTCCGTCTGTCTCGACCGCAAAAACTTTTTGCCCAAGAGAGAGAGTCTATTGATGTCGCTTATGCTGGGGATGTAATAGGTTTAAATAACCCTGGCGTTTTTGCCATTGGTGACACAATTTACACAGGGCAAAAACTGGAATATGAGGGAATTCCTTATTTTTCACCAGAACTGTTTGCGACTTTAAGAAACCCCAACCCTTCAAAATTTAAGCAATTTCAAAAAGGTGTTTCTGAACTAAGAGAAGAAGGTGCTGTACAAATTATGTACTCGACTGATGAAGCTAAACGCGATCCAATTTTGGCAGCAGTTGGTCAGTTACAATTTGAAGTTGTGCAGTTCCGTTTACAAAATGAATATGGTGTAGAAACTATTCTTGATTTATTACCATATAGTGTGGCTCGCTGGGTTGAAGGTGGTTGGGAAGCTTTGGAAAAAGTGGGGCGTGTATTTAACACTACGACAGTCAAAGATAGTATGGGAAGACCAGTTTTATTATTCCGTAATGAATGGAATTGTCAACAATTACAGGGCGACCATCCAGAGTTAAAATTAAGTGCCATTGCCCCAGTGTTTTCTAGTCAACAACCAGTAGAAAAATAAACAATTAAAAGGGAATTGGTAATTGGTAATTGGTAATTGGTAATTGGTAATTGGTAATTGGTAATTGGTAATTGGTAATTGGTAATTGGTAATTGGTAATTGGTAATTGGTAATTGGTAATTGGTAATTGGGAAAATAAAATTGATTACCCAGTCCCCAGTCACCAGTCCCCAGTCACCAGTCCCCAGTCACCAGTCACCAGTCACCAGTCACCAGTCACCAGTCCCCAGTCACCAGTCCCCAGTCACCAGTCCCCAGTCACCAGTCCCCAGTCCCCAGTCCCCAGTCCCCAGTCCCCAGTCCCCAGTCCCCAGTCCCCAATCACCAGTCCCCAATCACCAATCACCAATCACCAATCACCGAAATGGAGGAGAATAGAGTAAACCTCCTTTGGTGTAAAGTTGATTTTGACCACGGGGAAGATTGAGTTTTGTGTTTGTACCCAGGTTGCGATCATAAATTTCGCCATAGTTACCAACGTGCTTAACTATTCTGGCTGCAAAATCATTAGTTAAACCAATTCCTTCACCTAAATTTCCTTCTGTTCCTAAAAAACGCCTAATTTCTGGATCATTGCTATTAGCAAATTGTCCTATATTTTGGGAATTAATTCCTAATTCTTCGGCTTTTATTAAACTATAAACTACCCATTTAACTACATTATTCCATTGGGGATCACCTTGAGCAACTGCTGGCGCTAAAGGTTCAGAAGATAGCAAATCATCGAGAATGATATTATCATCAGGTTTGGGTAAAGTTGTGCGTCGAGAAACCAAAGCTGAACGATCCGCAGTCACTCCATCACAACGCCCTTCTGCATAAGTAGCAAAAGTAATATTAATATCTTCAAAAACAACGGGTTTATAACTAATGCTTCGTTTTCGCATTTGATCCGCTAAATTTTGTTCAGTAGTTGTACCAGTTTGGGCGCAAATTGCTTTATCTTTTAAATCTGCTAAAGACTTGATACCGCTATTTTTGCGAACCATAATAGCTTGACCATCGTAAAAAACCACAGGGGCAAAATTTAAACCCACTGAAGTATCACGGCTTAACGTCCAGCTAGTATTGCGGCTTAATAAATCTACTTCACCAGTTTGTAAAGCTGTAAATCTTTCTTTAGCATTTAAGTTACGATATTCTACAGCATCAGGATTGTCAAACAAAGCCGCAGCTACAGCGCGACAAATATCCACATCAATCCCATTATATTGACCCTCAGTTCCCACAAAACTAAAACCCGGTAACTCACCACTAACACCACAAATTAGCTGTCCACTGGTTTTAACTTTACCAGCAATATTGCGAGTTACTTGTTGTACAGTGTTAGTGGCTGTATTTTCCGTTGTACCTGAATCACCCTCACAACCAGCAATAGTAAAAATGAAAGGAGCGATCGCCAGCAAAAAAGCTAATTTACGTACAAGCATAACTTAAAATAAATAAATGTGTTTACAGCAGATTGCATATCAATAAGGTACAAAATCTCAATTGAACCTACTAACTCCTAGACAGAAACAGAGTTTTACTCCTGACTTTTTGATCTCCTGACTCCTTGATCTCCTGCTGTAATAAGAATGTATCTACCAAAAAATAGAATACACCTTGAGGACAACTCACTACACAAGTAAATTCAATGCCCATAGCAGGTTAAACTAGGTGTGGTGACAGTCGCTCCACCGTTCCTTATGAGGCTTTTATGGGAGCTAATCTGAAACAAATAGCCAATTACTTAGATAACCTTGGCTGGGAATACCGCTTTGATGAAGCAGAAGACAGAATTATCACAGGTGTAGAAGCTGATCATCTAGACGATTTTCTCATAGTCGTGCAGTTGGATGAAGACGGAAAATTTTTCCGAGTTTTTGCCCCTCAAGTTTTAGCAGGAGTCAAAGAACATCCTTATAAAGCTTCTATTCTCCAGACAATGCTGGCCATTTCTTGGGAAACCAAAATGCTGCAATGGGAATATGATCCCTCCGATGGCGAAATCCGTGCCATTATAGAATTTCCCCTAGAAGACTCCATACTCACCGAAAGACAATTTCACCGTTGCCTAAGCGGGTTAATTCAAGTTGTTGATAGCATCGCCTTACCGCGACTCAAACAAGTGATGGCCACAGGTGAAGATCCAGGTAATATAGAACTAGGGGAAAGACTGTTACTCAGTATTCAGGAAGAAGCCCCAGGACTACTGGATCTATTAGAAAAAGCAATGGAAGCTCGGAAAAAGCGGGGAAGTTTTCCCAATGAGTGAAGCGGATCATTGCTGAAATAGCTATCACAGGCTTCGCCTTGAAAGTGAGAGTGTCAAACTCCAAAGTGATAACCTAACTAATATACAGAAATTTTTTAGGGCTGGATTTTTATGACATCCTATACAACCTCCTCAGCTAAAGCGGAAATGAGTGAACTTCGGCGGTTAAAAAGCTTGCTACCACCAGAATTACAAAGCTGGGTGACAGTGGAAGGAACAACCGAAGTAAGTCCACCCCTGATCCGTTGCGAAGAAATTGGTAAAGATCAAGTAGAAATTCAAATCGACTTGGTAAAATGGGATGCTTTAGCAATGGATCAGCGTAATCTTCTGTTTTGGCATGAAGTTGCTCGTATCCAAAATGACACCATTCCTAAAGATGGTTGGGAAATGGCCGCACTGGCTATTGGTTTAGGTGGTGCTGTAGGTGAATTATGGGTACAGGATGGCTTACTGCTAGTGTTAGCGTTGGCGCTTTGTGGTGTTTCCGGTTGGCGACTCTATCAAAAAAATAATGGGGAAAAGCAAATAAAAGAATTAATTGATGCTGACGAAAAAGCGATCGCCCTGGCCACCCGTTTTGGTTATAGTCTCCCCAACGCCTACAAGAGTTTAGGTAGTGCCTTAAAAACCTTAATTGACACCACCCCCGGTAAGCGTCAGCGTTCCCGCTATGAAGCCAGACTTTCCGCCCTCAAACGCAGCGCCAACAAAGCAAAAGCCAAATCTAGACCTATGGACGACGCAGGACTGTAGGAAGCAGGGAGCAGGGAGCAGGGAGCAGGGAGCAGGGAGCAGGGAGCAGGGAGCAGGGAGCAGGGGGAAGTTAATAACCCAATGCCCAGTCACCAGTCACCAGTCCCCAGTCCCCAGTCCCCAGTCCCCAGTCCCCAGTCCCCAGTCACCAGTCCCCAGTCCCCAGTCACCAGTCACCAGTCCCCAGTCCCCAGTCCCCAGTCCCCAGTCCCCAGTCACCAGTCCCCAGTCCCCAGTCCCCAGTCCCCAGTCCCCAGTCCCCAGTCACCAGTCCCCAGTCACCAGTCACCAGTCACCAGTCCCCAGTCCCCAGTCACCAGTCCCCAGTCCCCAGTCACCAGTCCCCAGTCCCCAGTCCCCAGTCCCCTACAACTGCCTCAACATTTTATGTGTTTGGGGGATCACCCGCACTTGTTTCACAAATCGCTTCATCAAAGCTTGCCATTCTAAAACTTGGTTTGGTGTAGGGGCTTCTACAACTACCTGACTGAATTTTTGAGATTCTGCTAAAGGTGTCACAGGTTGCAGAAATATAGGAATATCCTGACATATACCATTAACTAATAAAGCTGCTCGTTCCAATTCGCCAGGATCAGTCCTTTGAGAGACAATTATCTTGACAAAAATCTCTAAATTTGCATCAAAGCATATTTGGAGAAATTTTTCATGTTCTGTCCAATGACTTTCGCCACTCACACTAGGCAATTTTAAATCCATGCCTACAGAGTCAAGGTACGGGAGAATCATGTCCAGTTGCTCAGGGCGATGTCCCCCAGTTTCCAGATATATAGGCAAATTCAGCGATCGCACTTCCGGCAAAAATTGCGCCAAAAATGGAGCATGAAGAAGCGGTTCACCTCCAGTTAAGCTGATGCTATCGTGTAGAAAAGGTAAATTTTGCCTTTCCACCCATTTGATCAACGTGGATAGAGGAATAGGATTAGAGTGGATTTCAAAATCTCGCAATCCTGGTGAACGCTCTATTTGACATACAGAGGGAGCATTCCATGTATGGGAACTATCGCAAAAGTGACAACGCAAGTCACATATTGCAAAGCGAATAAAAATCTGACGTGTCCCGACGTTGAGACCTTCTCCTTGAATAGCAGAGAAAACTTCAATCAGGCGTGCTGTAGGTTTAACTTTAGTTTTAGCAATCATGAGATGATAGAGAGGAATGCGTTCGCCTATGGTTTAGCACAGTCGCTGACACCGATTGGGTATGAAACCAGTAGGTTTCTAGCTTGTTTTTCCATTGTGAACCGTGTTCGGCAATCTCCAAATCTCTGCGCGAAAAACTACTCACCTATCCTTAATCTTATTTTTTTCAAAATTAGGTTAAGTAGTTTTCCAGGAAAAAATCATGTTTGGCAGATTAGACCCCAATGGCAACCAAATTGCATAGCTTCATGAGTAGCCAACCCACAGAGGCAAATTTCCCAGTTACTTACCTGAACGATACAGCAATAGTACAGGTGTCGATGCGTTTGAGCGTCGTTGATGCTGTACGCTTTAAGCAAACCTGCCAAAGCCTCATCCAAGCTGATACCCATCCCCAACACCTGATCATTGACTTCCAAAATACGATCTTTATGGATAGTAGTGGTTTGGGGGCTTTGGTGAGTAATTTTAAATATGCCCAAGAACAAGGGATCGGATTCACACTTCGTAATGTTACCCCTCAAGTGATGGCAGTTCTCAACCTCACAGGATTAGATCACGTATTTGCTATTGAGTCTCCTCACAGCGTTAGTCCCATAGAACCTAATCATATTGAAGAAAATAATCGGATCACTAACTCTCGCAAAGCAGATCCCCTACCTCAAACACATCCTTCTGTGGCCTCTTGGATGAAAAGATTGATTGACATAGTGGGATCATTGGTGGGTTTAATAATTACAGCATTTTTATTCATTCCTATTGCGATCGCTATTCAAATCGACGATCCCGGTCCAATTTTCTTTAAACAAACCCGCTGTGGGTGGATGGGTAAGCGTTTTGCTATTTGGAAATTTCGTTCCATGTGTGTCGATGCAGAAGCTAAGAAATCTCAAGTTCAAAACCAAGTCCAAGGTGCTTTCTTTAAAAATGATCACGATCCGAGAATTACTAAGGTAGGACGCTTGTTACGGCGCACCAGCCTGGATGAACTACCCCAATTTTGGAACGTCCTCAAAGGCGAAATGAGTTTAGTTGGTACTAGGCCACCTACCCCCGATGAAGTAGAACGATATGAAGTACCAGAGTGGCAACGCTTGGATGTAAAACCGGGGATGACTGGTGAATGGCAAGTCAATGGCCGCTCGACAGTACGCAGTTTTGAAGATGTTATTCGTCTTGATTTGCAGTATCAACAAAATTGGAGTTTAGTGTATGATTTAAGGCTGATTCTTAAAACTATAGCTATTTTATTTAACAAAAACAGTGGTGCTGTTTAAAAGTCAGCAGTTTCAACAATTCGTAAAAATTACATTTTAAAATTTACCCAAGCTCATTATATCGGCTCTGGGTAAATTTTTTGGTGTTTTTTTTGGTGTTTTTAAATAGGGTTTGCTGAAAAAGTCTTGTCGTGGAGACAGGGGGCAGGGAGCAGGGAGCAGTTTCAAGAGTTCGATGGGAGCGATTTTTCCTTTGTGTAGAAATTAAATGCAAGGTTTTTGAGATCCCACCTCGTCAAGTCTTGCACTTTTTTAACTTCCAGCAGGCTAAGACCCTTTACTTGTCATATTTTCACATTTATTCAGCCAGCCTTAATTAGGGTTTGCTGAATAAACCTAAAACCTTGATATATCAAAGGTTAGAGGCTGATAAACACAGAAATTAGTGCAAGGGTTTTGAAGGGTATACCGGAAAAAGTGTGCATTTTTTGGGATTTCAAGAGATGGCAAAGAAATTTTCAAATCTTCTCCTGACTCCTGACTCCTGACTCCTGACTCCTATGCCCTCACGGAAAGACTTTCTCAGCAACCCCTAATTAGCAATCAGTAATCAGCCAACTGCATAAATAGTAGTTAATCTCAAGAAGGTTTCCTTTTTTCTCGCCTTGGTTATACCCCTAAACACCGATTTTTTTGTTAGTATTCAAAAAAACCTATTCACACAATTGCAAGTTGTTTGTAAGCACATCGGACAATTTGTAATCAAAAAAGGAAACAAGCAACTGAGGTTGAATGACTGATTATTTCCCAAGAAATTTACCATTAGAATCTGTTCCACTGACCAAAACAACAGTGAACACCTCAATGGCGGAAACTGATAATCTGAGCGAAAAATTAGCTATAACCATAGCTGAAGCTGGATCAGAACGCAAAGCAGGTGAGATTTTATTGCTGAAAGTAGCAGATGTCTCCTACCTGTCTGATTACTTTGTGATGATGACAGGCTACTCTAGGGTACAAGTCAGAGCGATCGCCGCAGCAATAGAAGAGAAAGTGGAAACGAACCTGCAACGTCGTCCGTTAAGGACAGAAGGAAAAGCTGAGGGGAGTTGGGTGCTGCAAGACTATGGAGATGTGATTGTTCACATTATGATGCCCAAGGAACGAGAGTTTTATAATTTAGAAGCATTCTGGATTCATGCCGAACGCATTTCACTGCCAAACTCTGATCAGGTTGAGGATAAACCAAGATGATGAGATCATCGGTTTCTAACTGCCCAGTTCCCACAGAACAACAACCACTCAATGAGTACGAAGAATTAAAAAATTCCTGGCTATTTCGGGATACTACCTTAAGCTGGCGTAATTATCTCACCAAGATTTTTTGGATTTGGAGTTGGTCATGGCTGGTTGCAGGTCCAGTAGCCGCTGCCAGCTTTCCTCCACAAAAGCATATAGTTCATTTTATTCTCTGTGGATCTGCCGCTGCTAGTGTGGGAGTAGTGCTGATATTGGTGCGGTTGTATTTGGGTTGGTTCTATGTGCGCGATCGCCTTTATAGTTCCACAGTCTTCTATGAAGAATCAGGCTGGTATGACGGCCAAACCTGGACAAAACCCCAGGAGGTCATTGTCCGCGATCGCCTCATTGTCTCTTACGAAATTAAACCTATTCTCCAACGCTTGCAAATTACCTTTGCCGCCTTGGCTTTAATGTATCTTATTGGTACTATAGTTTGGCATTTGTTTTGACAATGGGAAAACGAACACAAGCCACAGCACTGGAAGTCCGGTTACTGCGGGAAGGTATTATCGAATCTAGGCATATAGTCCAGGCTGTAGTCAGCGACGACCGGGGACGAGTTCTATCTGTTGCTGGCAACGCCGAAACCGCTGCCTTTGTCCGTTCAGCCCTCAAACCATTTCAGGCATTAGCTGTCACCAGTACAGGCACACTGGAACGGTATGATTTGAGCGATCGTGACTTAGCCATCATTACCAGTTCCCACAAAGGCAGCATGGAACAGGTACGACAAGTATTTAACATCCTCTGGCGGGCTGACCTTGACCCCAGCGCCTTGCAATGTCCAGTTCCAGAAGGTAAACGCAGCACCCTAGAATACAACTGCTCTGGTAAACACGCTGGAATGTTAGCAGTTTGTCAGCAACGCCATTGGCCTTTAAATAACTATTTGGATCGTAAACACCCAGTCCAGCAGTTAATTCTCTCCAAGGTAGCAGAATTATTGAGAATGCCAGCAGCCGAATTTATCGGTGTTCATGACGACTGCGGCGCTCCCACATATCTGATGCAACTCGGTCACATGGCATCTTTATATGCTGTACTCGCCTCCAGCAATAACTTAGATATGGAACGCATTGTCCGCGCCATGAATCACCATCCGACTATGGTGGCTGGAAAAGGTGAATTTGACACAGAACTGATGCGCTTAAATCCGGGTGAACTGGTCAGTAAGTCAGGTGCGGAAGGAGTACAGTGCATTGGCCGACTTGGTGAAGGGATGGGACTAGCTATCAAAGTTATGGATGGAGCTAAACGGGCAAAATATGCCGTAGCTATTCATGTACTTCAACAAATGGGTTGGATTAGTCCCAGCGTTGCCCAAAGCCTGTCCGAGAAATTCATGAACTTGGGGAAATACAAGCGTTTAGAGGTAATTGGAGAATTATCGCTTTTGTAGTTGACAAACTCTTGACTATGAGTTATATTAAAAGAGTCAAGAGACGAAAGCGACGCGGGATAGAGCAGCCTGGTAGCTCGTCGGGCTCATAACCCGAAGGTCAGTGGTTCAAATCCACTTCCCGCCACCAAATTAAAAACGAGACTCTATGAAGTTTTAAAGCTTTATAGGGTCTTGTTTTTTATAAGGAAATCCAGCGAACCAAAACCACTGAGAGAAAGTATCGAAGTTTGGCATTAATAAATCCGAAAAATTTACAGGTAAAGGCTTTTAGCTATTTTGACTTGTCCTGAGCGACTTGTACTGAGCCTGTCCTGAGCCTGTCCTGAGCCTGTCCTGAGCCTGTCCTGAGCGCAGTCGAAGGGCGCAGTCGAAGGGCGCAGTCGAAGGGCGGTGTCGAAGGGCGGTGTCGAAGGGCGCAGTCGAAGTAAGCCGAAGTGCTTTCAAAAAGTGCCAGCTTTTATGAGGTGGCAAGTGAAAAACCTTGCACTTAATTCCTACTTCAAGAAAAAATCGTTCCTATCCAACTCTTGAAACTGTCACCGTGGCGTAGCACCTGTCACCTGTCAAAAACTTAGGTTAGGGTGGGGAATGTGGGCTGTAAAGCAATATCCCTAAATTTCTCTTGCAATTTTTCCCAAGTCATACCTGCTAAACTGGGTAAAACAATGTGAGCATTTCCCACCCTTTCCGGTGGTCCCATACCCACCGCCCACATACCTGCGGCTAAAGCTGCATCTATACCTGCGGCTGCATCTTCAAATACTACACATTGCTGGGGAGGCAGTCCTAACTGCTGGGCTGCAAATAAAAATAAATCTGGTGCGGGTTTGGGTTTATGTACACTATAACCATCAGCGATCGCATCTAGTTTATCACTAATTCCCAGCTTTTCAACCACTACATGAGCGTTTTTACTCGCTGAACCCAGAGCTATTTTTAACCCAGCTTGACGCAAATCATCCAACAAAGAAACCGCACCCGGTAACAAATTATCAGGAGTGATATTTTCAATCAATTCCACATAGTAATCGTTTTTACGCTCCATCATCTCCTGGATCTGTGTATCAGAATATCGCCTATTACCAATAATTAACATCAGGGAAGCACGGCGAGAAATTCCCCGTAACGCCTCATTAGCTTGACGGCTAAAAAGTATACCTTCCTCATCCGCTAACCTCTGCCAGGCTTGATAGTGATATTCAGCCGTATCCGTTAACACACCATCTAAATCAAAAATCACACCTTGAATATTAGTAGCAGATGTTTTCCCAGTCCCTTTTTCCCGGTGTAAATCAAAATCATGCCATTTGCCACGCCAGTATAATTTAAACTTTAAGCGTGTCCAACCAGGAGGTAAATGGTGATGAGCTACAGGCTGATTATTTGTAAATTGAATACCTCCAAAACCAAAAACTACCGCTTGCCAAACGCCTCCTGCACTAGCACCGTGAATACCTTCATTCGCATTCCCCCGGATATCTTCCAAATCCACCATCGCCGCTTGCATAAAGCGTTCATAAGCTTTCTGGGTTTTCCCTAAATCTGCGGCTAATATCGCGTGAATAGCTGGAGCCAGGGAAGAACCATAAGTAATATCCGTGCGGGGGGCGTAATAATTCCAATTTACTTCTAAATTTTTTCTACTGTAAGGAAATTCCGCAGATTCCCGCATGAGATAAAGTATCATTAAAACATCAGGTTGTTTCAGAACTTGGTGTTTATTTGCACCTTCAATACCTAAAATGGCTTGCATTGACTTGTGGCGCGGTTCGTAGTCTGCTAAGTTAATATCATCTAACTGGAAAAATCCCTCACATTGCTCAACTAATCCCGTTTCTGGGTCGTAGGGAATCCAGATTTTGTTAATGATTTCTTGCCAATGGTTTCTGATTTCGTCAGTCAGGTGCAATTTCTGCTCTAGTTCCTCAGCGTATTCCGGGAAATTACGCCTTAATAGGTTATTGACTATACCAGCTTTTTCTAAATGCCATTGGACTATCCGATTAGTAAAACTATTGTTATGTACTAATTCATGGTATTCATCTGCACCTATAACACTACGTATTTCATAACGTTGAGTGTGAGAATTAAATTCAACGCGACTTGACCAGAAAATTGCGGTATCTAGAATTATCTCTGCACCATAATCTCTCAGCCATTCATCGTCCCCAGTCACTCGCCAATAGTACCATACAGCATAGGGAATAACTGAGCTAATATGAATTTCGCGATCGCGGCACCAAATACGCACATCCTCAGCATAATAATCACTCGGTAGCGCCCAGCGTGGTGTTACTTCATCCCCAGTCACCGCACTTTCCCAAGCGTACATTGCCCCTTGGTATCCATAATGAATCGCTTTCCGCCGCGCCCCATCTAAAGTATGATAGCGATAAGTAAGTAAATTCCGAGCTAGTGCTGGTTGAGTAAAGGTAAAAAATGGCAGAATAAAAATTTCCGTATCCCAAAAAATATGGCCGTGATAACCAAACCCAGACAAGGTTTTTGCGGGAATACTCACTCTGTCATCATCACGGGGAGCAGCAATGAGCAATTGAAATAAATTATAACGCACAGCAAAAGCGGCTTTACTATCTCCTTCAATGAGAATGTCGCTTTGTTGCCAAACCTCAGCCCAAGCTTGTTCATTCGCATCACGAAGAGTTATATAATCTGGTAACTGGGCGAGTTTTGACTGTGCGGCTAACACTGGTTGATCAACATCACGCGAGGTAAAAACAGTAACGAGTTTTTCTACGGTTACGGTTTGCTGTGGTTCAGAGAAAAAAGTGGCGCTGATGCTAGGATAACCTGGTGCGGTATTGATTTGCATAGCCGCTTCAATGCCTGAAATGGTCATTTTTGCAGCCATCCCGATATCAATATGGGAGTAACGGGTGCGACTGTGTAACCAAAAACCTTGGTCAAATTTCCCTTGATCTAGTCCTTCCCAGTGATTGAAACCTTTATTTTCTGGGTAGCCATTGATACTAGATTGTATTTCAATTAATCCATGAAAATCTACTGTGGTTAACTGGCAACGTTGCCCTAATACATGATGATCCGCTAAACTGGCAAAGCGTTCAAAGCTGATATCTATGGTTTTTCCTGTGGGACTGCGCCAACGTAGAGAACGGCTAATAACGCCTTGACGCAGGTCGAGTTCACGGTTGTACTGCAATATTGTACCTTGATCGAGACGAAAGCGTTCGCCATCAATCATCACTATCAATGGTAGCCAGTCTGGACAGTTGGCTAGTTCGGTATAAACTACGGGAACATCGTCATAAACACCGTGAATTAATGTAGCAGGTAATGCACGGGGATAGCTTTCTTCAAAGCTGCCTCTTGTGCCTAAATAACCGTTACCAATGGTGAAAATTGTTTCTCTAGCGTGTAATTTTTCAGGATTAAACTGGTTTTCTATTAATATCCAGTCTGTGTAGATGAAATCTTGTTGTTTTTCCATTTTTATTATTAAATATTACTAAATGAATGGATTTTTTCACGCAGAGGCGCAGAGGCGCGGAGGGAGAAAAAAGAGAGATATAGGGAGCATCCCCGTTGTGTAGTTTTTTTTATCTAACGATTGACAATTATCTTCGGCTTGTATCTTCGGCTTGATATGATTGAACCGCAAAGGACGCAAAGTACACAAAGGTAAGAGAGTTTCAGAGAGTTGTTGGTGTGGCTACGTTGATTTTTTTAAGAATTTTAGATTTCAGGTTTTTAAATGGGAAGGTATTGTTTTTGTGGTTGTGCGTGGGGGATAATTTTTTCTGCTCTTGGTTTATAAATGAGATAAAATAATGTTTCCATATATCTATCTCTGGCTTCGTTGTCTTCTGGGGCAATCAAGTTCCAAAAACTAAACATTTTAGCTAAGACTAATAATTGTTCATTGTGTAATTTCCAGTTGTATTTATTGCGAATTCTTTGAATCATCCATTGTGAAGTTTCTTGCCAATATTCTGGGTGGGATTCACATTTATCTAAAAAGTTGATAATTGTTTTCGCTGTACCTGCTAAATCTGTGGGATTGAGATGAAATCCATTTTGCCAATCTTCGATAATTTCTAATGCTCCACCAAATTTAGTGGCGAATGTTGGTAAACCAGAAATCATTGCTTCTAAAATGCTGCGGCCAAAGGCTTCATAAAGGGCAAAATGAACATAAATTCCTTGTTTATCGGCAATTATGCGATAAGCTTCACCGATTTTATTGCTAGGTAAGCGCATTCCTAACCAACGGATTTTACTTTGTAGAGTATACTGGTTAATAATATTGTGTAGTTTTTGGATTTCCTCTGCTTCTTCTAAGTTTGTGGCTTCGTCGGCATATAATTTGCTGGTTAATAAAATTAGGTGACATCGTGATTGTAATTCGTTACTTTTACCAAAACATTCCACTAACCCAGTCAGGTTTTTAATTGAGGTAATGGGTGCAACTGCAAAAATCGGTCTTTTGTTAATATCGTCTAATTTACCGAAAATGTGATCATCTTCTTGGTGAAATAATAGGTTTTGAATGTGTTGGCTTTCTTGAGGATTTCTTTTTTCTGTTTGGTTATAGGGAAAAAAGAATGTTTCACTGACTCCCGGAGCAACCATATTAAATTTTGGATTGAATAAATCAATGCCATCAATTACATGATATAATTCGGGCATTGTAAAACATTTGTAAGATTCATATTGCCCCATTGTGTCTGGTGTACCGACAATTTCTTGATAGGTTGAAGCAATGATAAAATCTGCTGCATTCATGCTAATTAAGTCTGCTGTAAATTGGGCAGAAAAGTGATATTTTTCTTCTAATTCTTGCCAATATAAGTTACTGAATAGGTTTTTCGGTTTTTCTAGGGAATGGGCTATATTACATTGAGTGACTTTTAAACTCCGGGCAAGGATAAAAGCAACTAAGTTACCATCGCTGTAGTTACCAATAATCAAATTTGGTTTACCTTGAAATTGCTCTAATAGTTCTTTTTCTGCATCTTGAGCAAATTTTTCTAAATAAGACCAAATTTCAAATTTGGAAATCCAGTTATTGGTAATTTCTGAATCAGAATTTGTGAAAGGAACTCGCAAAATCCAAGCGTTTTCTGTGTTGTTAACTTTTTCTAATCGCAGGTCACAAAATGTTCCTTGACAGTTGGGAATCAGGCGAGTCAGAATAATTACATGAGGTTTGATACCCAAGCAGTCCAGACCAGCAAGTTTAATTTCTTCTTGTAGTTTGTTTTCTAAGCTGCGTGCTTGTTCAAGGACGTAAATAACTTGACCTAATGTTTCTTCTCTTCCTAAAACGTCTTCTTGCGCTACCCAACCATGTATAGAAACAAGAACAACTCGAAAAACTGCGGGTATACGCGATACAAAGGCTTCCAGGAGGGAAGGTTGGGGGGTGTCGATGAGTCTTTGTAAGAGTTCTAGAGTTTCTTTGAATCGCGCTACATTGTTACCCCAACCAGCTTCAAAACCCAGTTGTTGCAGTTGAAAGCGAAATTCTGGGTAGGGTTGGTGAGGGGGAAGTTCGCTTAAAAAAGTAATGGCTGGTTTAATTTGTTTGGCAAACTGAATACCAGAACGAATGCGATCGCCAATTAACAACCGCATACCATTGTATTGTATTGCCTGTAATGCTTGAAACAATTTATCTAACCAATATTGGGGATCAGTAACAAATTGATTGCAGAGATAATGGTTAAGGAAAGTCAAACCTTGACCAATATTTCGGGGATCGCTAGTTCTTGGAGATGCTTGGTAAAATGGGTGCAGATCAATTTCTAGAATGTGAGATTGGTAACGATTGACTAAGCGATCGCTCACATCTAAAAATTCTTTAGGAGTTATTAAATCAAACTGAGTAAAATCTGAGGTTAGTTTCCATACTTCTTGACTAGCAATTCTCGGTCTAACTACAAACCAAGTATTTTCCCTTTCCAAAATTATTTCATGGGTGTAGTTAATAAGTGTTCCTAAAGAAGAAGAATGGTAAAAATAAGCCGGTTTTTGAGATTGATGACAATAATCTGCAAAAGCTTGCAAAATTTCATTTCTTAAAAAGTAACGTTGATCCTTAGTATCTAAAGTACAGAGAAACTGACGAATTTCAGTTTTTTCTTCACTGTTTAAAATAGCCTGAAATAATTCATACATAGGGAATTACCCAAATATAACACCCACAACCTCATTTTTCTCACCTTAAAAACCATCGTTTTAAAAGATGGGTTGGGTAAGGTGCATTTTCTCTGCGATTATAAATAAATTGTAAAAATTATCGCGTCTAACTCAAGAGTGAAACCATAAAGTAATTCCTGAGATAGAGAACAATATATTTAGTTAGATTTTTAGATTTCTGAGTATTAGTTATCCAAAACCCAGGAAAATAATAACCTTAAATCAGACCATAGTCACCTTTTAGCTAACTAGCACAAAACGTTATTTGATTCAATAGCTGCTAATTGCACTTTTGTAAACGCCTTGTGTGACACTATTTAAATAGGCATTTAAACAAGATACAAAAAATGCCATCCATTATAATTTCTTTATATAAAAATTGCCAACTTGGCTAAAATGACCGAAAAAAAAGAGTATTCTGCATATCAGAGATTGTTTGTGTTTCCTATTTTTTCTAATCACACAATTGACTGAGGTATTAACATAAATAACTTTTGATAACCTTAATGATTTAAGCATAGGCTACAGACCACTTGAGACCGCAGCTAATGTAAACCAAAAACTACAAATTTTATCAGGGCTAGTCATGAATTACCGAGTTTCTTCTTCTCCAGCTACCTTTGAGAATGTTATTACTCCTGACGAATTAAATCAGATTATTGAAGCGATTGCGGATGGGAGATATTCCTGGGCTTGTGTGTTGATTTTGCGTTTTATTGGCTATAATCCACTGCATTATATACCCCAGCGAACTTATAGCAGAATCATGAAAGAAAATAGCCAAGTGGTCACAACATCAACATCTACAACTAAACAGAAATTGCAATCTGTCAATAATGATCATCGGGGAACTTCATCTCAAACTTTCAACAATAACTAAGTAGGGGCAAACCCCCTGTGGTTGCCCTCTTGAGGCAGGAGGCAGGAAGCAGAAGTTATTAATTTTGACTTTTGATTTTTGACTTAATTCTATCCCTGTTCCCTGTTTCCTGTTCCCTATCAGTTTAGCATACTAAGTACGGTAGAGCCAAAAATTTTTGTTAATAATAATTTTTATGTTAGGCTAACTAACTATAGCAGGTCTAAATTAATAGTTTTTTGCCACACCTGCTCAAAGGCAATTCCCTGTTTAGTAGAAATATATAATAATACTATAGCTGCTGAACGTTTGGAATTATCACAATGTATCAACAGTGGTTTAGGGAGTTCCCTAATAACTTGAAAAATATGGTTTGCTGCTGGATGTGTGAGATTTGCAATTTTGGTAGGCAGATTAATATAGGATAATCCTAAAAGTTGACTTTTTTCCTGTTCATGTTGCCAGAAGCTTGGTTCATCTGAAAAACATAGATTTAGCACAGACTTATAACCATCATCAGCCAGTTGTTGTAGTTGATCTGGTGTAATTTGTCCACTTATTGCTAAATCCTGATTAATCTTTCTGACAATATTAATTGGCAGCACATTGTCAATCATAGTTTTTGGTGGAAATAATAATATTTTTGATGCCAACTCTATCTCCAACTAGGTATGAAAATTTAATGTAGGAATTTCCTAGACCCTTATTGTACAAATATTAACTGCTATCTATTCATAATCATTCAGCCATCGGTTTCCGTCGGTTTACTTCTGTACCTAAAATATTTAAATACAAAGATTGAAAAGAAACAGATGCAGATAACATTCCTGAAATTAAAATTTCTGAATCTTTGTTATTGCTGCTATTGGCTGATTACTGATTACTGATAGCTGAATGTTTACATCTAGTCATTAATCTACTCTTAACTTACAGCTAGAATTTGAGGAAGTTGTGAGGGTAGTTGACACTCTGCGTCCTCAAGGAGATTTACAGCAGATTGCAGATCAATGAGGTACAGAATCTAAATTGAAACCTATACACCAAGCTAGTTTTACTCCTGACTCCTGCTGTATATAGTTTTGTTAAACCCTCAAATATGAGTTTTCCTCACAAGTTCCTCAAATTTTCAGTTTAGTTTCAAGGTAGACACCAGGATACTGGAAACTAGGTAATGGGGACTGGTTACTGGGTACTGCTTACTGGGTACAATTTATTTCCACAACTTATTCCCTTTTACGAATTACCCAGAGTTGAGAAATTCTCAAAGGTTAATTAATATGAAAACCAGAACGTATGCCACCATAGACGGTAATGAAGCGGTTGCCAGAGTAGCCTATCCACTCAATGAAGTTATTGCTATTTATCCCATTACACCATCTTCACCGATGGCAGAATGGTCTGATGCTTGGATGAGTGAACATAAACCGAATATTTGGGGAACTGTTCCCACAGTGGTACAGTTGCAAAGTGAAGGGGGGGTTGCTGGTGCGGTACATGGTGCATTACAAACCGGTTCACTGACTACCACATTTACCGCATCTCAGGGATTAATGTTAATGATCCCGAATATGTACAAAATTGCTGGTGAACTGACACCTACAGTATTTCATATTGCAGCGCGATCGCTCGCAGCCCAAGCATTATCAATTTTCGGTGATCATAGCGATGTCATGGCTACTAGAAGTTCTGGTTTTGCCATGTTATGCGCTGCATCTGTGCAAGAAGCTCAAGATTTTGCCGTTATTTCCACCCGTGCAAGTTTAGAATCTCGCATTCCTTTCTTACACTTTTTTGATGGTTTTCGCACCTCCCACGAAGTAGATAAAGTAGAAACATTAACAACAGAAGATTTACAAAAAATCATCCCCATAGAATTAGTTATAGCCCATCGTTCACGGGCATTAACTCCTGATAATCCAGTATTAAGAGGAACAGCCCAAAATCCCGATGTTTACTTTCAAGCACGGGAAACAGTGAACCCATTTTATTTAGCTTGCCCAGATATCACTCAAAAGGTAATGGATCAATTCGCCGAAATTACAGGGCGAGAATATAAACTATTTGAATATCATGGAGATCCCCAAGCGGAAAGAATTATTATCCTTATGGGTTCTGGTTGTGAAACAGTCCATGAAACTGTAGATTATCTTAACAAACAAGGGGAAAAAGTTGGTCTAATCAAAGTTAGATTATATCGCCCTTTTGACACCCAAAGATTTATTGATACTTTACCAAAAACCACCCAAAGTATTGCAGTTTTAGATCGGACAAAAGAACCAGGTGCAACAGGTGAACCTCTTTATACAGATGTTGTGACTGCAATTCAAGAAGCAAATCCAAAATCTAAAATCCAAAATCTAAAATTGATTCTTGGTGGGCGTTACGGGTTATCTTCTAAAGAATTTACACCCGCAATGGTGAAAGCTGTATTTGATAATTTGACTGTGGAAACACCAAAGAATCATTTTACAGTTGGGATTAACGATGATGTCACCCATACTAGCCTAGAATATGACCCCGAATTTAACATTGAACCTGATAGCATAGTGAGGGCAATATTCTATGGTTTAGGTGCAGATGGTACAGTCGGGGCAAACAAAAATTCCATCAAAATTATTGGTGAAGAAACTGATAATTATGCCCAAGGTTACTTTGTTTACGACTCTAAAAAATCTGGTTCTGTTACAGTTTCCCATTTGCGGTTTGGACCTCAACAAATTCGTTCTACCTATTTAATCACCAAAGCCAACTTCGTCGCTTGTCATCAATGGGAGTTTGTAGAAAAATTCCCCATGTTGAAAGATATCGTTCCTGGTGGTACATTCCTGCTTAATTCACTTTATGACAAAGATGAAGTTTGGGATAAATTACCTGCTTCCATGCAAGCAGAGATCATTAACAAAAATCTCAAATTGTATGTGATTAACGCCTACAAAGTCGCACGGGAAGCGGGAATGGGCGGACATATTAACACAGTAATGCAAACTTGTTTCTTTGCTGTTTCCGGTGTTTTACCCAGAGAAGAAGCCATATCACAAATTAAAAAATCCATCCGTAAAACCTACGGGAAAAAAGGTGAAGAAATCGTCCAAATGAACATCCAAGCAGTTGATAAAACCTTGGATAACTTGTATGAAATCACCACCAAAGAAAAAACTACCCAATCACCAATCACCAGTCCCCAATCACCAATACCCGATTATGCACCTGTATTTGTGCGTGATGTTTTAGGGAAAATAATTGCCCGTGAAGGTGATGATTTACCAGTGAGTGCATTACCTTGTGATGGTTCATATCCTACAGGTACATCAAAATGGGAAAAACGCAATATTGCCCAAGAAATTCCTGTTTGGGACCCCAACGTTTGTATTCAATGTGGTAAATGTGTGATGGTATGTCCACACAGCGTTATCCGCAGTAAAGTTTATGAACCTGAACAATTAGAAAATGCCCCTGCAACCTTCAAGAGTGCAAATGCAAAAGAACATGATTGGCATGATTTAAAATTTACCATTCAAGTAGCAGCAGAAGATTGTACAGGTTGTGCTTTATGTGTAGATGTATGTCCAGCGAAAAATAAAGCCGAACCTAAGAAAAAAGCCATTAATATGGCAGAACAAAGACCATTAAGAGAACCAGAACGGGAAAACTGGGATTTCTTCTTAAATTTACCCAATCCAGACCGCCGCAATTTGAAGTTGAATAGAATTAATCAACAACAAATGCAAGAACCGTTATTTGAGTTCTCTGGTGCTTGTGGAGGATGTGGAGAAACACCGTATATTAAGTTAGTAACTCAACTATTTGGCGATCGCATGATCGTGGCTAATGCTACCGGTTGTTCATCCATCTATGGCGGTAACTTACCTACCACACCTTGGACAACAAATGCAGAAGGTAGAGGTCCAGCTTGGTCTAATAGTTTATTTGAAGATAACGCCGAATTTGGTTTAGGTTTCCGCGTTTCTATTGATAAACAAGCGGAAATGGCAGCCTATTTACTCCAACAACTTGCACCCCAAATAGGCGACAATTTAGTTACCCCAATTCTTAATTCTGAACAAAAAGACGAAGCGGATATTTACGAACAACGAGAACGGGTATCTATTCTCAAACATAAATTAGATGAATTGTTGAATAATCCCGATTTCACAAATCTCAAATCTCAAATCCAAAATCTAAAATCCTTGGCTGATTATTTAGTGAAAAAGAGTGTTTGGATTATAGGTGGTGATGGTTGGGCGTATGATATTGGTTACGGAGGATTAGATCATGTAATTGCTAGTGGTCGCAATGTGAATATTCTGGTATTAGACACAGAAGTTTATTCTAACACTGGCGGTCAAATGTCCAAATCTACCCCTAAAGGTGCAGTCGCAAAATTTGCCGCCGGTGGTAAACCAGCAGCTAAAAAAGACTTAGGTTTAATAGCTATGACCTATGGTAATGTTTATGTTGCTAGTGTGGCTATGGGTGCAAGAGATGAACACACATTAAAAGCTTTCTTAGAAGCAGAAGCTTATGATGGACCATCAATAATTATTGCCTACAGTCATTGTGTAGCTCATGGTATTAATATGGCTACAGGAATGCAAAATCAAAAAGCTGCTGTAGACTCTGGACGCTGGTTATTGTATCGTTATAATCCAAATCGTGCAGAACAAGGACAAAACCCATTACAACTTGATTCTCGTACTCCTAGAATACCAGTTGAAAATTCCATGTACATGGAAAATCGGTTCAAGATGTTAACCAAAATTGACCCAGAAAGGGCAAAAGAATTATTGCAAGAAGCCCAAGAAGATGTTAATACTCGTTGGCAAATGTATCAATATTTAGCCGCCAGAAAGTTACAAGAAACTCAACATCAAGAAACTGAAAGTAAGCCTGGTGAAAATCCTCACCCACAACCAGAATCAAATAGTAACCATAAGGGTGTAACAACATCCAACCGTTAAAAAAGATGGGTGATGGGGTGATGGGGGAAGTTAACCACCCAATCACCAATCACCAATCACCAATCACCAATCACCAATCACCAAAATTATGAACTTAACTACAACATATCTCGGTTTAGAATTAAAATCACCTCTTGTACCTTCAGCTTCTCCCCTTTCCCAAGAAGTTGATAACATTAAATTAATGGAAGATGCTGGCGCTGGTGCTGTGGTGATGCACTCGCTTTTTGAAGAACAATTAACATTAGAAAAATTTGAACTGCATCATCATTTAACTTACGGTACGGAGAGTTTTGCCGAAGCTTTAACTTATTTTCCTGAACCTACAGATTTCCGTGTTGGTCCAGAGGAATATTTAGACCATATTAGAAAAGCCAAAGAAAAAGTAGACATTCCTATTATTGCTAGTTTAAATGGTTCTTCTTTGGGTGGTTGGACTGAATATGGTAAACTGATGGAAGAAGCAGGAGCATCAGCATTAGAATTAAATATTTATTATGTTCCCACTGACCCAGATTTAACCAGCGCAGAAATTGAACAGAATTATATTGATATTCTCACATCTGTGAAAAGTGCAGTCACAATTCCTGTAGCTGTAAAACTCAGTCCTTATTTTACTAATACTGCCAATATTGCTAAACGTTTAGATGAGGCTGGGGCTGATGGTTTAGTATTATTTAATCGGTTCTATCAACCAGATATTAATTTAGAAACTTTGGATGTTGAACCTCACGTACTTTTAAGTACACCCCAAGCTATGCGTTTACCTCTACGCTGGATAGCTATTCTTTATGGTCATATTCAGGGTAGTCTAGCAGCCACTAGCGGTATTCACAATGCCCATGATGTGATCAAAATGTTGATGGTGGGGGCTAATGCAACGATGCTGTGTTCTGTGCTTTTACGGCATGGTATTGATCATATTCGTTCCTTGGAAAAGGATTTGCGGGAATGGATGGAAACTCATGAATATGAATCTGTTAAACAGATGCAAGGTAGCATGAGTCAACTTAACTGCCCTGATCCTAGCGCCTTTGAACGCGCTCAGTACATGAAAGCTTTGCAAAGTTACAAACCAGAATCGGGTAGACAGCTAAGAATGTCAACGCAGATGAGGTGATTGGGGATTGGGGACTGGGGACTGGGGAAGAAAATTTTAGATTTTAGATTTTAGATTTTAGATTGGAGTTGACAAAAACAATCCAAAATCCAAAATTCAAAATCCAAAATACATAACTCCTGACTCCTGACTCCTTGAACTCCTGACTCCTTGAACTCCTGACTCCTGACTCCTTGAACTCCTGACTCCTGACTCCTGACTCCTTGAACTCCTGACTCCTTGAACTCCTGACTCCTTGAACTCCTGACTCCTTGAACTCCTGACTCCTGAACTCCTGAAATCCTATGAAAAAACGTATCGGTATTCTTACAAGTGGTGGTGACTGTCCTGGTTTAAATTGTGTGATTCGTGCTGCTGTTAGTCATGCGACTCTTACATTTAATTGGGAAGTTGTCGGTATTCCTTATGCCACCCAAGGTTTATTAGAACGGCAAACTGTCCCCTTAAATATACATGGTTGGGATCTACGTGGTATTGATCCTTTAATTAATATGGGGGGAACGATTTTAGGTAGTATTAATAAAGGGGATACTTTAGCTGCTGCACCGGCAATTTTAGCTAGTTATGAAGCTTTGGGTTTAGATGCTTTAATTGCTGTGGGTGGTGACGGTAGTTTAAAGATTATCCATGAATTAGCAAATATGGGTAATTGGAATTTAGTTGCTATTCCCAAAACTATTGATAATGATGTAGCTTTAACAGAACGTGCAATAGGTTTTGATACGGCAGTAAATACGGTTGTGGATGCTATTAATCGTCTCACATTTACGGCGGCTAGTCACGACAGAGTAATGATTGTGGAAGTCATGGGACGTACTGCTGGCCATTTAGCTTTACATTCTGGGATTGCTGGGGGTGCAGATGTGATTTTAATTCCTGAAGTTCCTTATACTGTGAAGGGTATTTGTGAGCATTTACAGGAATTGCGCGATCGCTGGCGGCGTAAATTTGCCATCATTGTCGTTGCTGAAGGTGCTAATTCTAGTTTAGAAGATTTGGATAATCCTGCTAGTTGTTCTGTAGCTAAATGTGGTCGTGGTCAATATATCGCTGATCAAATTTCTAACTGTAGCAGCAATTTAATAGATACGCGAGTTTCTGTTTTAGGACATATTCAAAGGGGTGGTATTCCTTCAGCTTTAGACCGTCTAATAGCTACAGTTTTTGGTAAAAATGCCATTGATTTAATTGCCCAAGAAAAATATGATCAAATGTTAGCTTGGCAAAATGGAAATGTTGTCGCTGTCCCTATCCAAGATGCTTTAGATCAAAGTCCTGCTCTTGTTGATCCTAAATGTGATTTAGTCCAAATTGCTCACTCTTTAGGTATATATATAGGGGTTGCTGAGAAAGTCTTTCCGTGAGGGCATAGGAGTCAGGAGTCAGGAGTCAGGAGTCAGGAGAAGATTTGAAAATTTCTTTGCCATCTCTTGAAATCCCAAAAAATGCACACTTTTT
>NZ_JACJPU010000055.1:0-28903 GCF_014696235.1 Sphaerospermopsis sp. FACHB-1194
TTCAACTTATTAGTCTAATTTATAATCTCTATCTTAAATATCTTCTTTTATTTATCTATTGACTCCTCTTGGTAGTATTCATTCTTATTGCTCCTTATTGAGAATGGGTTTTGATGGCATTTTTGGTGTTTTTCTTTTTCAACAATGTATTTTTTCGCTAATATGTGATTTTTTAGGCTCAGTTTCCTTTCTTATTTCCGTAATTTCTCTATGTGCCAGATCAGGGTGCGGAATGTGGGATTAAAGCCCATATTGGAGATGATAAGTATCCAAGTATTGGTGGAGATTTGCAGTTAGGAATTGCAAATCAATACGGTTTTCAACCATATTTAATATGCAAACCTGAAGCTTACTTCAGTTACTTGGGTTATGAGCTATACCAAGATATAAAAACTGTTGGATATGCACGCGTTGGATTACCTGCAATGACTTAACTTAGTAGTGTTTCATTAAATTAAAATAAAAACTAATCAATCAAGTTTTAGTCTGGTTTTTTAATAAATAAACTAAACATACTAAGAAGCATAACTTCGATCTTCATATTGAATTTTCGTTGTTTTATTTTTCTGTGTGAGTAGTTGAACTTCCTCTGAAAGACTTTGATAAATCTCAGGAAAACGATCAATTTTAGAATCTTGTCTTAACCAAATTTCAAGATTAGGATCAATCCAGTTAATAACTTTATAAATATTATCATATCTTTGTTTAAGATTATCATAATTCCAAATGGGTTCATGGTGAAATACACGGTTTCTTAAATCTTTGATACCCGTTAATAGAGGTACTACAGTTGAACAGGTACGCTCATTATTCTTGGCATAAGGAAATATACTTTTAATACAAGGAATAAAAATTTTGTTGAAGTAATTATTATCTTCTCTCTTATTCTGTGTTAAAAGTGTTGTCCAGAAACCTAAGCTCAAATTTGTAATAATTTTATCTCTATTGACTGTAATTATAAAATCTTGATTCTCTCTATATTGTTTATTTGATTTTTCATTGCTAGTTTTTATTGTATCTTCTATCGCAGAAATTATTTTTTCTTCTTCATGTTTTAATAAAATTGTTGTATGATTTTTCTCGATGTTGGGTAGGATTATATTTAGATTATACTTATTTTCTATTTTATAGATAGCATTATCAAAAGAATCCGTATCACAAATAAACCAGTTTAAGTTATATTTGTTGATTAAATTGATATCTATATAATTACGTAGAGCTATTTCTAAAGTATGCAAGCTTGGATATAAAGACTCACAATATATCATGTTAATTTCATAAAGTCGTATAGCATTTTTAATATCTTGATCAGTTGTTTTCTTTGACGAGGATACACATTCAAAATATTTTCCTATTCGTGCATTTGAAAAAGCTTTTTGGAAAAAATCAAGATTATCTAGTTTCGGTTTTGGAAGGTTAGGACGAATAAGACTAGGTTGATTGATCATGATTTATAATAATATTGACAAAATAACTATGTGAAGAATATAATATGTATTGTAGATTCTATGGTGATCCCCTCCTTGCTTGTAAATTGACAGTAAGTGACGACCCTAGAGTGAAGCATACCACAAATAGATTATCATAAGTATCAAAAAAGTACCTCTACCGAGGTCTTCAGTCAGCAAGACTGACTCAATTGAAAACCTCCCTATATAGGGAGGTAGAAATTTTTAAAACTTAATAAAATTTAAGGTTAAGTTGTGCGATCGCTCTTTGTTAATGTAGGGGTAATGCGTTAGCATAGCTTACCCTAGCTATCACATAACTGACAAAAAAATATAAATGACTTATTCAAACAAATTTTGAATATCTCTTGCACCATGAATTACCCTTACAAGTTCAATTCCATCAACTACGGGACGGTAAAACAAAAGGTATTTACCAACAGGAAAACTTCTAAGTGATGGTGCTAATTCCTCACACAGTTTCCCCATTTGAGGTAATTCTGACAAAAGTATCAACTTCTCATTAATAGCATCTATAATTCTATCAGCAGCAATTTCATTATCCTGACGAATATAGAGCCAGATTTCAATGAGGTCATTTTGAGCTTCTGGGGATTGAAAAATATTTGCCATATTTTAAATACTGCTAACTAATACGTTTTGCAGCTTGTCTTTTTCTCCCTTCAGCTTTGATTTTTTCAGCATCAAAAGCTACACCTTCACCCCTATCAAGTTGATCTATTCCTATTTGTATTTCCTTCCGCAATTCTTCCATTCTCAACTTCCGTAAATCTTCCCGTTCTTTTAATAACCGTAGACCTTCACGAATGACCTCGCTTTGTGACTGATATAGTCCACTATCAACGAGTTCAGCAACAAACTGATCAAATGTAGTACCTAGATGAACATTCATAGATTCACCTTTGAATTAATTACATAGTCTTTTCTTTAGAATTGCACACCTGTCAATAATTGTCAATTTTTGTTAGTAGTGAGATAATCTAAAATAGTAAAAAGCCATTCAAATTCCTCAACCATGACAGAATTATTACAGCGTGCGATCGCTCTTTGTTAATGTAGAGGTAACTCGATCGCTCTCAGTTAGCTAATTGTGGAAGAAATACGTTAGCGTAGCTTATTCCTCAATTAACCAACCTCGCTTTATTCCATATTCAATTCCACCAGACCAGTCCATTGTTAAATGCTTCCGTACCTTATGAAATAAATGTTGTACTACAGTTGGATTAATTAGATTTTTAACATAAGTTTCTTCATACCTAAATTCTCGATCCGTGTTTTTCTGCTGACGTAATACATAAATCTGATCAACCTTGTACTTCCGAAGATTAACATCACTCGTCAACTTGATCCACTCCATTAATACAATATATAAACTATTCGGATTCCTAGCTTTTAAATCTTCTGCTGCTCTTGATGAACCTTCCAACATAGTTTTATCAAGATAAGTTTTACATTCAATAACAATAACTGGAATATCAAAAATATGAGTTTCTGTGTTACCTGTAACTGTAACATCTGAATAGTTGTCTGGTTCTTCTTTAATAATTGTCAGCATTTCACCTGAATTTTCTTCTTCTGGTGGTGTAACTGCTTCAAATGATGCTTCAATAGTTGCACCAATCACAAAATCATGATCTTTCTTTTCAATACGTGCATAGGGACGTTTCAACATTTCTGCATATTTGGGAGGAACAAAGAAAATATCTTTAAAAGTATGGGATTTTCCAATGAGCGCGTTTTCTCCAAAATCTTTTGCTAAATCTCGAAATAAATAATAGAGAAATTCCTCCAATACACTAGAGTGAAGATTGGAGCGAGAGTCAAACTTTTCAGCATAATGTTGTTGATCTAAAAAATCTTTATATGCTGATAAAAGTTCTACTCTTTGAGAAATAATTGCATTATCATTTTCATTAGGTGTTGATGTTGGTCCAACTAATTCAACATTAGCTAAATGCCATTTATCATATTCAATTCTAATTTCTTGGAGAAATTTTCTGCTTTCAGCATCTCTATATTTTTTGCGGTGATTTTCTTTTTGTTCGAGATTTGAACCATGAACTAAAGGGTTTCTATCAGTTGTGGACATAGCTCTAATTTTTCTTGAAGATGAATTGCAATTGCTTTAGCTAGAATGGGTGGTACAGCATTACCTATCTGATTGTACTGGCAAAGGAACTTTTCATTTAATCTATTTTCCCTTTGTAATAACTTATGAGATACAACTGTTTTCTTTCCTAAAAAACGATAAGTATCAGGAAAAGATTGGACACGCGCACCCTCACGAGCGGTCAAATTACGATGCTGGAAAGGATGAATAAAATTTGCATAAAAGGATGCTGCTATTGTGTATGCTGGCCTGTATGGATGTAACCGTCTGTTGTTTTGATCATAAGTTTTATTAGATAAGTCACCATTTCCACTACGACGTTTAGCACCATATTCTGTAGCAACATCTGAACTGGATTCACCCCATTTTATTTGTTTAAAACGTTCTACTAATCGCTGAGAATGTTCCATTGCTACATGATTATAAAGAATTTTACTACCTTGTCTGATCCAGTGCTGATATTGATTTTGAGATTCTGATATATAAGGTTGTTCTTCTTTACCTTCTCTCGCATTAAGTGGAGGTAAGTCTGATATTGCATCCCATAAGCTGATAGCAGGAAGTAAATTTATTTCTTCAAGGGATAATTGCCATATCTTGTTTTTTAATAAGTCTAGAGAATGGGTTGGTTGAGGACTACCTAATTTTTTACCTAGTTTGTTTCCAACAATAAAAACACGCTCTCTAACCTGTGGTACACCATATTCAGCAGAATTAAGTAACCATACTTCTACAAAATATCCAAATTCTTCAAAAGTTTGTTTAATAATATCTAGGACTTTTAAACCTTCGCTATTTTTGCGTGAGAGTAAACCTTTCACGTTCTCCATCACAAATGCTTTAGGTTGAAGAAAACTTATCCACTGAGAAAAGTTAATGAATAAACTATTTCTAGGATCATTTGGATCTTTTCGTGCTGGACCTGCAACACTAAAACCTTGACATGGAGGACCACCAATAATAATATGCGGTTTGTATAGACAAATTTCTTTAACACTACTTAAAGTATTAAAATTACGAATATCATCTTGAATTACTGTCATGTCAGGGTGGTTATAACGGAGAGTATCACACGCCCAAGCATCAATTTCAACAGAAAGGGGAATATTAAAACCTGCCATCGCAAAACCTAAACCAAATCCGCCAGCACCAGCAAATAAATCAATAGCAATAGGTTTGTCTATTTTCATAAATGTCTCATGTATTTAGCATTGAATTATAAAGCAATAAAAATTCGTTTCATTGGTATTTTTCAGTTAGATAAGTCGCATAATCTCCATTAATATTCTCATCACTAGAGATATTTGCACTTTTAGCAATGCCACGCAGTCGAGATAAATTACCTTTCTTTGATGCTGAGATAGATTCTTGTTGTATTGATTCTAATACAGTTTGTACCAATTGCCAGCGTTCGCTCATTGGTAACTGTAATACTTGTTTTTGCAATTCTTGTAATGTCATGATAAGATATCAAAAAATATTTATTTTTATTATATATCAATTTAGCTGAAGAAGAATAAAATTTATTATAAATCCAGTATAATAAATATAATCACAAAAAAAGGATGACATAAAATGCAATCCATTCTCCTCAGCAGTGAAGAAGTTGCCAAACGTGCTAAAGAATTATATGAAACTAGCATTCGTTCACAAGTTGAAACCGAAGAAAACATCGGAAAAATGGTGATTATTGATATAGAAACTGGTGAATATGCAGTTGATAAAACAGGGATAGAGTCAGCGCGTTATTTACGGAATAAAAACCGATTTGCTCGACTTTTTGGGATTCGCATTGGTTACAAAGTCGCTGCATCCTTTAGTGGAGAAATGGAGCGTGATTATCGGTGATAACTGGTATTATTAAAAATGGACGTGCAACTGTCAATGTTATATTTCGATTGCCAGATCAACCAGATTTTACTATTGAATTTGTGATTGATACAGGTTTTACAGAGTTTCTTTCTTTACCTCCAAGGGCAGTTAATCTTTTGAATTTGCCTTTTGTTTATGATATGTATGCAAATTTAGCAGATAATAGTCGTGTACTTTTACCAGTACATCAAACTACTATTATTTGGAATGGCGAGGAAAGAGAAGTTAATGTTTTAGCTACAGGAAAACTGCCATTATTAGGCACTGCTTTACTTGATGGTTATGAGTTGTCTATCCAATTTACAGAAGGTGGTTTAGTGGCAATTGAAGAGTTATAGTTAAATGGTTTTTATTAGTGCGATCGCTCTTATTTTCTATAGGCTAAAAAATAGCGATCGCCCATCCTAAATTTACCTCTCTAATCCTCCACAGATGCTAACTTTAAAGGATACAATGGTTCAGATCCATTTAATTGCCAAATCCTAAATACCAACGCAGACGCAACTGTTAACCACACACAAGAAAAAGATAAAATCATCCCCGCTAAAGGAACGGTTTGCCAATAAATTGCTGTGACAATAATTGCCGATAACCAAGGTCCTAAAATCACCACAGGAACAGCAGCACCTAATCTGCGTTCTACGGTAAAAATTGTATTCCAAGTATCACCAACTGCTAAATGAATCACAAATAAAATGAAAGGTAATACTAAGAATTGATGATTTAATTCTTGCCAAATTAACACAGAAGAAATCACCCGTAAAACAGCAATCAGCATCCAAACTATAGGAAATGCTAAAGGTGGGGGAGACCATCTTGGTCTAATTACTTGATCATAAGTTGTTTGAGAACGGGTATTATCTAAAAGTGAAAAAATCCGAGAACGAATACTTAATAAAGCGAAAAATAAGGCAGTAACTACAGTGCTAACCCAACTAGGAAAGGCAGAATTACTATCAAGTAAATTGACTAAATTTTCCATTCCTAGTAATACTAGAATCATTGTTCCTATTTGCAGAATAGTCCCTAGCTTATAAACGATGACTGCTTTGATGTCTAGTTCTTTTGTGGTTGCTGATGTGTTGAGAGACTGTTTTTGATTTCCTGGTTTTACTCCCATTACTGTGTTGACAAACTTTTCCAAAATGCCGATATTACTGCTTTGATTCATGGTGAATAAATTGCGAGTATTTTTTAGTAGTGTTCATAAATTATTATATGATATAATTCACAATCAACCCTAGTTATAAATAGTTATATTTTTTTACTTCCTGCTGTAGAATAAACCCATCTTCTCATGTTCGGTTTCTTTGACAACCAATTCAGACATATCTTGATAAATTGATAATCAAGCGAGTTGAAAGTAACTGCCATGAGTAATCTTTCCCATTCTCAGCCTGAGTATTTCGCACCACAAGAAAATAATGATCAGTTTTGGCAATACATACAATCTTTAAACCCAGAAGCAGTATCCCAACTATCTAAACCTAACTCACCAGAAGTATTAGAATTGATTCAAAAATCTATTGTTGCTATGTTAGGTAATTTGCCTCATGACAGATATAATACTATGATTACCACTAGCCGAGATGAATTAGGAAAACTTTTAGGTTCAGCAATGATTGATGGGTATTTTTTACGTAATGCAGAACAAAGATTAGAAATGGAAAAGAATTTCCAATTAGTAGATTTTCAGTAAAGTAATAAGTTAAGAGTCAGTAGGGGTTTAGCAATGCTAAACCCTGACAGTTTATCTACATCCTAAAGATTCACGAGTATCTACACCAGTTTTAGAATTAACACCACTAGCTTTAACACAAAGTTTTTTCATTTCTACCCCATCTAAAACCGCATTGGTAAAGTCTGCACCAGTGACATTAACATTATCAAAAGTTGAACGCAACATCATCGCATCTGTCAATACTGCATCACTTAAATCAGCATTTTTGAACTTGGCTAAATAAGCAATACCTTGACCAAAATTTACACCATGTAAATTTACACCTTCTAACAGAGTACCGTTAAACACTCCACCCCGTAAGTCAGCATTGCTAAAGTTAGCATTCTCTAATTTAATGTTGGTAAATTCTTTACCGATTAAATTTTGTCCTGAAAAATCTTGACTTTGTACCTCATCCCCTGCGGAACGGGTAATACTGGAAGAACTTGCTGCTTGTGCGGATAAGGGAGATACAAACAACACCACAGCTAAAACTACACTAACGAGTATTTGCCAAATTTGCCCACGCTTCATAATTTTTGTTTAATAAATCTCAACAATTACACTATTAATTATTAAACCGCACTAGGGAAGATAGATCCCTGACTTCTTGAAGAAGTCGGGGATCTGGGTAAAATACCTAAAATAACTAAAACACCAAAAAAACCTGTGGCGAAACCAGAAAATAATACCCAATTTCTAGCGCAAACTCCTTTATATCACATCGGTGTTGAACTCAAAGCCCGCTTTACCAGCTTTGGTGGGTGGGAAATGCCAGTACAATATAGTGGTATTACCCAAGAACACCAAGCTGTCAGAAATGCTGCTGGAATGTTCGATATTTCCCACATGGGTAAATTTACTCTCCAAGGTCAAAACCTGATTTCCCAACTAGAAAAATTAGTCCCTTCCGATTTAAGTCGTCTACAACCCGGTCAAGCCCAATATACAGTGTTGTTAAATGAGCAAGCCGGAATCATTGATGATATCATTATTTACTACCAAGGTAGAGAAAATACAGATAGCGAAAAAGCGGTAATTATCGTTAATGCTGCCACAACAGAAAAAGACAAAACATGGTTATTACAACATCTTGACCTGGATACAATCCAATTTCAAGACCTGTCACGGGATAAAATCTTAATAGCTGTTCAAGGTCCAAAAGCTACAAATATTTTACAATCTTTTGTATCAGCCGACTTAACCCCAATTAAAGCCTTTGGGCATTTAGAAACAACCATTTTTGGTCAACCCGCTTTCCTTGCTCGTACAGGCTACACTGGGGAAGATGGCTTTGAAGTGATGGTAGACCCCGAAGTAGGGATAAAATTGTGGCAAAGCCTCTATGATGCTGGTGTCATTCCCTGTGGTCTTGGTTGTAGAGATACATTGCGTTTAGAAGCAGCAATGGCACTTTATGGACAAGATATCGACGACAACACCACACCCCTAGAAGCGGGTTTAGGGTGGTTAGTTCATTTAGATACAAAAAGCGATTTTATCGGTCGGGAGATTTTACAACAACAAAAAACCGTGGGAGTACATCGTAAACTCGTAGGTTTACAAACCCAAGGGCGAAATATTTCCCGTCATGGCTACACCGTATTATCTTCAGGTGAAGTAGTGGGAGAAGTAACAAGCGGTACTTTATCACCTACCCTTGGTTATCCCATTGCTTTAGCTTATGTTTCCAGTCAGTTAGCAACCGTTAAACAGGAGTTAGAAGTGGAAATACGCGGTAAAGCTTATCCAGCAGTCGTGGTAAAACGTCCTTTTTATCGCTCAAAAAATCGTGTTACTAACTGATAAGTTTTGAGATTTTTGAGGAATAATGTTGTTTGGGTTACTCTGGTAACACCATTTTTTTAACGTGGAAGAGGAAGTGTTATGGCTTTTGAATATCCCGATGATTTACGCTATCAAGATACTCATGAATATGTACGTTTAGATGGGGAAATAGCCACTATCGGTATTACTGAGTTTGCTATAGATCAACTGGGTGATATTGTATTTTTGGATCTGTCAGAAATTGGTGATGCGGTCTCCAAGGGAGACTCATTTGGTACAATTGAATCTGTTAAAGCTGTAGAAGACCTGAAATCACCAGTTACAGGTACAGTAGTAGAACGCAATGAAGATTTGATTAACTCTCCTGAGTCAATAGTTGATGATCCTTATGGTGATGGTTGGTTTATCAAAGTGCGTGTTAATGATCCTGGGGAAGTTGAAGATGGGATGACAGCTAGTGAGTATAGTGCTTTGGTAGAGGGTTCGTAAACTAGGTGACAGGTGACAGGTGACAGAGTTGAAATGTTCTTTGGATCTGTTTCTTGTCATCTGTTGAGATAATTAAAATAAATCACCAAATAAATCCCAAGTAAATTCCTAAAAATTTTTGCTTATGACACAGGTATCTTATCCTCGTCGTAGTCGCATCCTCTCATCAGCAACTACAAAAACTGCACAGTTATCAGACATACATCATTCTCAAGCAAAACGTCAGGAAATAGCTAAACGGTGTCGTGTTATTTTTGAACGTCTTCGAGAACAGCTAATAGTAGATCATCATAACTGGTTTATTGCCATTAACCCCGATAAGGAAGAATATTTGATTAATCCTGATCTACAAGGTTTAATACAGCAAATTCGTCAAAAATACAGCGATAACGACCTGAAACTAACTATATTTCGCCTCAATGATACGGGAAACTGCGGTAGATTATGGGTATAAGTAGGAAAACTATCTGACAACAACGCATAACGTAATTTTATTATCAATTACCAATTACCAATTACCAATTACCAGCCTTAACTAAATATCCAGCAACTTGGTAATAGTCAAAGTAATCATTACAATATATTAAACCTTAACATCTGGAGCATAATTTGTGGTATCTAATCCCCCACGTCCTCAAGTTTCAGCTAAAAACAACCAAATAAGCGAGTTTGCTAAAAGACACATCGGACCAAAAGCAGATGACGTTCAACAAATGTTGAATTTATTGGGTTTATCTAATTTAGATGATTTAATCGCTAAAACCGTACCCTCATCTATTCGCTTTAACCAAGATTTAAAATTACCAGCAGCACAAAGCGAATATGCAGCATTAGCAAAATTAAAACAAATCGCTGAAAAGAATCAAGTTTACCGTTCTTACATCGGGATGGGGTATCACGATTGTATTACCCCTGGAGTGATTCAACGCAACATCTTAGAAAATCCCGGTTGGTACACTGCTTACACCCCCTATCAACCAGAAATCGCTCAAGGACGTTTGGAAGCGTTGTTAAATTTCCAAACCATGATTATTGATTTAACTGGTTTAGAAATTGCAAACGCTTCTTTATTAGACGAAGCGACCGCAGCAGCAGAAGCAATGAGTATGAGTTATGGTATCTGCAAAAATAAATCCCATAACTTTTTTGTTTCTAGTGCGTGTCATCCCCAAACTATTGATGTATTGCAGACTCGCGCTAAACCTTTAGGCATTAATATCATTATCGGTGATCATCAAACCTTTGATTTTTCTGAAACTATCTTTGGGGCGATTCTGCAATATCCCGCAAGTGATGGTACAATTTACGACTATCGCAACTTTATAGAACAGTCCCATGCTCAGGGTGCATTGGTGACAATTGCGGCAGATCCTCTCAGTTTAACATTACTCACACCACCCGGTGAATTAGGGGCAGATATAGCAGTAGGCAGCACCCAGAGGTTAGGTATTCCTATGGGATTCGGTGGACCTCATGCAGCTTATTTTGCTACTAAGGAAGAGTATAAACGCTTAGTTCCAGGGCGCATTGTTGGTGTATCAAAAGATGTTCATGGTAAACCTGCCTATCGGTTAGCATTACAAACCCGTGAACAACATATTCGCAGAGATAAAGCTACTAGTAATATTTGCACAGCGCAGGTACTGTTGGCAGTGATGGCGGGGATGTATGGAGTGTATCATGGACCCGATGGTTTAAGGGGAATTGCCCAAAATATCCACCAATTAACAGCAACTTTAGCCGCAGGTTTGCAAAAGTTAGGTTATAAAATTGTTAGTGACAACTTCTTTGATACACTGCGGATTGAGTTAGGAAATACCAGTTTACAGGCAATTTTAGAAGCTGCGGATGCGAGAAATATCAACTTGCGAATTTTTGATAATTCTGATGTGGGAATTTCCTTAGATGAAACGACAACGGAAGCAGATGTAATTGATTTATTGCAAATTTTCGCAGGTACAGATAACTTACCTTTCAGCGAAACAGAACTTACTTCTCTTACCAATTACCAATTACCAATTACCAATTACGCATTACTTCGTGAAAGTGAATACCTAACTCATCCCATCTTCAACCGCTATCATTCTGAAACAGAATTATTACGTTATTTGCATCAATTAGAAACCAAGGATTTATCATTAACAACTTCGATGATTCCTTTGGGTTCTTGTACCATGAAGTTAAACGCAACTTCGGAAATGATACCTGTAACTTGGGCAGAATTTGGTAAAATCCATCCTTTCGCGCCAATTTCCCAAACCAGAGGTTATCAAATTCTCTTTCAACAACTAGAAGCATGGTTAGCAGAAATTACAGGTTTTGCCGGAATTTCTTTACAACCAAATGCAGGTTCTCAAGGTGAATATGCGGGACTTTTGGTAATTCGTGAATACCATGAAAGTCGGGGAGAAGCACACAGAAACGTTTGTTTAATTCCCCAATCTGCACATGGTACAAATCCTGCAAGTGCGGTAATGTGTGGAATGAAAGTTGTAGGAATTGCCTGTGATGATCAGGGTAATATTGATGTTGCTGATTTAAAAGCGAAAGCTGAAAAACATAGTAGTGAATTAGCAGCTTTAATGGTGACATATCCATCAACTCATGGAGTATTTGAAGAAGCAATTCAAGAAATTTGTGCCATAGTTCATGAACATGGTGGACAAGTTTACATGGACGGGGCTAATATGAATGCTCAGGTGGGTATTTGTCGTCCTGGTGATATTGGTGCTGATGTTTGTCATTTGAACTTACACAAAACTTTCTGTATTCCTCATGGTGGTGGTGGTCCGGGAATGGGTCCTATTGGTGTCGCTTCCCATCTTGTACCGTTCTTACCTGGTCATTCTGTAATTAAAATACAGGAAAATAATCCAAAATCCAAAATCCAAAATCCAAAATTCTCTGGTGCTGTTTCTGCTGCACCTTGGGGAAGTGCGAGTATTTTGGTAATTTCTTGGATGTACATTGCAATGATGGGTGCAGAGGGGTTAACGGAAGCTACCAAAGTTGCGATTTTAAATGCTAATTACATCGCTAAGAAATTAGAATCTTTTTATCCGGTTTTATATCAAGGAAAAAATGGTTTTGTAGCACATGAATGTATTTTAGATTTACGTGCTGTGAAAAAATCAGCCAACATCGAAATTGATGATGTTGCGAAGCGGTTAATGGACTATGGTTTTCATGCACCTACTGTTTCTTGGCCTGTGGCTGGTACAATTATGGTAGAACCAACAGAAAGCGAATCTAAGGAAGAATTGGATCGTTTTTGTGAGGCGTTAATTGCCATTAGAAAGGAGATTTCTGAGATTGAATCTGGTAAGATGGATTTGCAAGATAATGTGTTGAAAAATGCGCCTCACACTGCGGAAAGTTTGATTGTTGGTGAGTGGAAACATGATTATTCTCGTGAACAAGCTGCTTATCCTGCTAGTTGGAGTAAGGAATATAAGTTCTGGCCAAGTGTGGGTAGGATAGATGCTGCTTTTGGCGATCGGAATTTTGTTTGTTCTTGTTTACCGATGGAGGCTTATAGTTAAATAGCTATCACCTTTCAGCAGTCAGTTAATTAAGTTTTGAAGATCCTCGATTTCTGAGTTCAATTTATCATTTTTTGGATGGGTTGAAAAAAGAAGTCGGGGATCTGAATTTTTGAAATGGTGGGTTAAGGTGATGGGAATATGGGGTACGGAATAAATACGTAGATTAGTTAGACATTATACCTGCTGTTAGAAACATGACTATTATAGAACCCCATAAAAAATAAGGTACTAAAACAGATGGAACAGCCCCAGATAAAGATCCTATTAGACAAAAAAATGCGAACATGAAAATAAACTGCAAAATACCCTTCATAATCTCTCCTGTTTAATGGTTATTATTTTTCATCTTAGTTTTGATTTTGTTATGGAAGTGGTGCGTTACGCTTGCTAACGCACTCTATTAACTTGATATATAACTATAATACAACTTTTTATATGTTAAATTATACATTACATATATTTAGCTATCAGCCATAGAGACTATGCAAGACAAAGAAGACTACTATAAAATTCTGGAAATTACCCCAGATGCAAGCTTTCAGCAGATTAAAGCTGCTTATCGAGTTTTATGTAAGGAATATCACCCTGATAAAATGCCTCCCGGAACTCCCGAAAAAGCTCGTAAATATATAGAAGAAAGATTTAAACAGCTTAATGAAGCCTATTCTACACTGAGTAATCCAGAAGAAAGACAGAAATATGATATGAGTCGTTATTCTGATGTGGCTTCGTCTCAGGAGGTTACATCTCAGAGAACTACAGTTAATAATGACCTCACTCTGTTTGATCCTGAAAAAATGCAACAAGTGGCTGGGAGACTCGAAAAACTTAGAAAAAAGATTGAAGCAGAATATGATAAAAGTCTGAGACAAGTCGATCTATCTGTCAAAAACCAATTACAGGCACTAGGGTATAACAAAGAAGATTGGGATAGATATACAAAAAAAGATTTGGAAGGGTTAACACTGGAAGATAAAGTAAAAACTTCTATTTTCTTGCTATTCCTTGCTTGTTTTGGATTACCATTTGGTGTAATAGGATGGCTTTGGTCTGGCTTTTGTTTATTGGTGTGCTTAGGAGCATTTGCAAACCCAACTATTAATAGAAAAACTGCACAGCAAATTCAAGAAATTAAAAATAAAGCAGATGCAGATAAATTTAATGCTGAAAAAAAACGGCAACATGAACTAGATAATCTGGAAAAACATCAACGACAACGTGTTAGTTTTTTCAAGTCTATTCCTATTGAACAACTTTCTGAGGATTATATTGCTGCTCTCAGTGATGAAGATCAGTTTTATCTATTAAAGGCTATTCAAGAGAGAAAGGATGCTGAAAAACTTGGTGAACATCTGAAAAATGCAGCAGGAGTTGTAGTTGGCGTTGGTATTTTAGCTGCAATTTTTGGTTTGGGTATTGGTATTGGTAGTTCTTGGTTTGGGGATTAGTGCGATCGCTCAATTTTTACCTTTAACTTAGAAAACCCAACACTTTCACAATAATATAGATGATGATTAAATTGTTGGGTTTCACTGCGTTTTACCCAACCTACAGTTTGTATGGTTCGTTGGTAATTTGTAGGTTATTGGTGGGATGTTGAAATTTTCATTGTCTGAATCACGATGTCCAGGATTTGAGGATTTTCAGGATTGTTATTTGTAGGTTATTGGTGGGATATTGAAATTATCATTGTCTGAATCAGGATGTCCAGGATTTTAGGATGTACAGGATTGTTATTTGTAGGTTATTGATGGGATGCTGAAATTATCATTGTCTGAATCAGGATGTCCAGGATTTTAGGATTTTCAGGATTGTTATTTGTAGGTTATTTGTGGGATGTGGAAATTTTCATTGTCTGAATCAGGATGTCCAGGATTTTAGGATTTTCAGGATTGTTATTTGTAGGTTATTTGTGGGATGTTGAAATTATCATTGTCTGAATCAGGATGTTCAGGATTTGAGGATTTTCAGGATTGTTATTTGTAGGTTATTTGTGGGATGTTGAAATTATCATTGTCTGAATCAGGATGTCCAGGATTTGAGGATTTTCAGGATTGTTATTTGTAGGTTATTTGTGGGATGTGGAAATTATCATTGTCTGAATCAGGATGTCCAGGATTTGAGGATTTTCAGGATTGTTATCGGGACTTAGGCAAAAAAAGAGACAAAAAAAAGGTTATAATGCAGGCATAGCAAAGCTTTCACATCAAACTAACCCCCATGAAAGAGACAACACCCACAGCTATGCCCCCATGCTTTGAAAAATGGTGTCAAAGGTTTGATGATGTATTTGGCCATAAAGCCCAAAAAAGGGAGTTTAGACATTATGTAGGAGGATTATTAGGAGAAAGCGAGCGAAAAAATATATTCCAGATGGCAGAGAACGCTGTAGGCGTAACTTACTACAGATTACACCATTTTTTAACAGAAGCACCGTGGTCAGCAATCAAGGTAAATGAACGACGGTTGCAGGTAATGAACAAGTGTAGTCAGACCAGAATCAGTAGGGGATTTAGCTTGATAATTGATGATTCAGGACATAGAAAAAGTGGTAACTTTACCGAAGGCGTGGGAAGACAATATATTGGAGAAATTGGTAAAACAGATCAGGGGATAGTAGTAGTAACAAGTCATTTATATGATGGGAGAAAAAGCCTACCATTAGATATAGAATTATATCAACACGCCGATTCTTTAGCCGAAGGGAAACAAGACCCTCTATTTCAGAAAAAAACAGAGATAGCAATTAAGTTAATAGATCAAACTCTAGGTCGAGGATAAGCTGTTACACAGCTAAATTGTATAATCCTAATATTCTGAACTCTTGTTTAACAGGCAAGATGCCTGTTCCACTTATACAAATTAAATGCACAACAGCTTATCAACCAGGAATAGTGATTGTAGATGGGGGATATGGTAACAATACATCATTTCTATTAGAACTAGAAACTCGGAAATTAAAGTATTTAGGAGGAATAGCCAAAAATCGGAAAGTTACAATTAGGGAGCAAGAGAATAATCAACAAACAATTAGGCTAGATGAGTTGGCAAAGTCTTTACCCCAAGAGGCTTTTAGCGAAATTCAACTCAACTTAGATAAACCCAGAAAAGTATGGGTGGCAACTAAAGAAGTGGAGATATCACGTCTAGAGGGTAAACGAAGTATAGCTATCGTCATGAATGCTAATACTTTTTCTGATGCCACAGATATCGACTACTTTATTACGAATGTTGCTACATCTGTTGTGACTCCAGAATGGATAGTCAACACCTATTCTCAAAGGAATTGGGTAGAGGTTTTTTATCGAGAAGCCAAGGGTTTTTTAGGATTGAAAGAATATCAAGTCCGAGATAAAACCAGTCTCATGCGACATTTTATCCTAGTGTTTTGTGCCTATACTTTTATTCTTTGGCATCGATTAACTGGCGGCTTTAGACGTAGGTGGGCAACTAAACCTTTGAACACTTTTACTGAGGCTTTAGAAGCCTTTAGAACTGCTATTTCTTTTCGTTTTTTTGAGTGGTTAACTGTTAATCGTGACGTATTTGCCGCTCATAAAGCCAGTTTTGGCTTTATTTGGGCTTGATTTTTCTTTAAGTCCCGATAATTGTAGGGTGCGTTAATGAAATGTAACGCACCGTTTTGATTGTGGGATAAGGTGCGTTACTGATGGTAATGCACCCTACGGACTAACTCAAGCAAATAAAATTGTTAGAGTATGTTTTCTCTACAGAATTATTGCATTCAACCCAACCTATGAGGCGATGCTAAACAAAGTTAAAGTAATAACTGGTTAGCTGAATACTGATGTTATCTTGAACGACTCCAATTAAGTCATTTCCTTGATAGATGGCTGTATCTAAAGCAGAACCACCAGCCCAATTTTCCCGCCGTAGGCTAAGTGAAATATTCCTAATTTGAATATAGTCGTTTACCCCGCTATAGTCGGTAATAAGGGCATAACCACCACCTCTATAATAGTTGCCAGCACTTGTACCTAAGACAAAAGTGTCCCAACCAGCGCCTCCAGCTAAGGTGTCATACTCAAAACTGTTAAAAGTCAGAGATGTAGAACCGGTTAAGCGATCATCACCAGAACCACCACTTAGATCATCATTCCCTGATCCTCCTAGTAAGGTATCATTTCCCCATTCTCCATATAAATTGTCATTGCCAGTTTCTCCATTTAAATTGTCATTGCCATCCCCGCCCCATAAGGTATCATTTCCCCATTCTCCATATAAATTGTCATTGCCAGTTCCTCCATTTAAATTGTCATTGCCATCCCCGCCCCATAAGGTATCATTTCCCCATTCTCCATATAAATTGTCATTGCCAGTTCCTCCATTTAAATTGTCATTGCCATCCCCACCCCGTAAGGTATCATTTCCCGACCATCCATAAAGGTAATCGTTGCCAGAGCCACCGTCAATCCAATCATTATTGGTATTACCCGATATGGTATCATTACCATCATAACCATAGGCATAAAGTCGTAGAGTTCCCGTATAGTTGTAGTAGTTTGCAAAACTTGTTCCGTAGTAATAGGTAGTAGTCATTGTTTAATTCCCCTATCCTGACTTTAAAATGTGCAATTTTTTTTCAAAACTCTAATACTGTTCTTGTTTATATAAGGCACAGCTACAAATAAAAACATAAAAATGTTCTTTTGTCAATGATTAAACAATAAGTAAATATTATTCAAATAATAGATAATAGGTTATAGATAATAGATAACAGGGCGTTGCTGATGTTTGGTATGATTTGTGTTTAGTTTGTAGGGTGCGTTAATAGACATCTCCGAAAAAGATTGTAGAGACGTTCCATGGAACGTCTCTACAATGGTTTTGGAAAACGCACATTTAATTTCCGGAGATGTCTAATGAAATGTAACGCACCTTTTTGATTTTTTTATTGAAATGGTGCGTTAGCGTCAGCGTAACGCACCCTACAGAGTTTCACAATAATATAGATGATGATTAAATTGTTGGGTTTCACTGCGTTTTACCCAACCTACAGTTTGTATGGTTCGTTGGTAATTTGTAGGTTATTAGTGGGATGTTGAAATTTTCATTGTCAGAATCACGATGTCCAGGATTTGAGGATTTTCAGGATTGTTATTTGTAGGTTATTAGTGGGATGTTGAAATTTTCATTGTCAGAATCACGATGTCCAGGATTTGAGGATTTTCAGGATTGTTATTTGTAGGTTATTGGTGGGATATTGAAATTATCATTGTCTGAATCAGGATGTCCAGGATTTTAGGATGTACAGGATTGTTATTTGTAGGTTATTGATGGGATGCTGAAATTATCATTGTCTGAATCAGGATGTCCAGGATTTTAGGATTTTCAGGATTGTTATTTGTAGGTTATTGGTGGGATGTTGAAATTATCATTGTCAGGCAAAAAACATCTTAATCAAAAATAGAAATTACTTTAATACCAACTACTTTGTGCATCGGTTTTGTTTTCTTCTCAGTAGTAATTAACTCCTCAGCACCAACAGAAAAAGCAGCAGCTACATGAAGTGCATCCATAGCAGCTAATCCATACTGAGAAGCGATTTTATAAGCCTCTTGTACAATATAAGTTAGATCATTTGCCCAGTAAATAACATCATTAAAAAACTCTTCATAAAATTGAGATTCTGCTGTTTGCTGATGATAAACTGCTTTAGGACTTACTTCTAATCTGACAAACTCACTAGCAGCAAATACCCGTTGTGAGTCTGATAGTATTTCTAATGCTTTTTCTGCAATTAAACCAGTACCATTGGTTGCACTCAGTAACACCCCTGAATCAATATAAGTTATAATCATTCTTCTGTACCTTGGATTCCACCTCTACGAACAGCTAATTCTTGTTCTATTTCATCTGCATTTAATAATGGTTTACCAGATGCAACAATTCTAGAGCGAATTTCTCGTAAACGTTCCCCTAAAGGCGGTTTTTTGACTGTGGTTTTCAATTGCATAAATTCCACAAATTTTAAAACTTCTTCTTGTTTATCCTGGGGTAATGATCGCCATTTTGTTAATAATTCTTGTTCTGAAATCATTGATTTTCACTTAACTAAATAATTTTAATATTATAGCAAATCTTACATCTAATTACAATATAATATTATAAATTATCTTATAAATTTTTACTTTACCCAAATATGATGATTAAATCGTTGGGTTTCACTGCGTTCTACCCAACCTACAGTTTGTATGGTTAGTTGGTAATTTGTAGGTTATTGGTGGGATGTTGAAATTTTCATTGTCTGAATCAGGATGTCCAGGATTTTAGGATGTACAGGATTGTTATTTATAGATTATTCATGGGATGCTGAAATTTTAAATTGTCTGAATCAGGATGTCCAGGATTTGAGGATTTTCAGGATTGTAATTGATGAATTGTCTGTAAATATTGAAAGATGATAAAATACAGTTACACCAACAGTCAAGAAGTAACAGCAGATAATTCAATAATTTAACAGATAATTTATCTTATCAATCATCCCAAAGTCGCTATTTCTCATAGATAATAAAACAACAACATCCTGTAAATCCTTCTGAAAATAAATGATTTTTTTGACTTTTGACTTTTGACTTCCCGAAGGGTGTCCTGGATATCCTGATTCTGACAAAAAATATAAAGTGTGCTAAAATATTCACAACTAATAAACTTCATCCAATCTAAAATTATGAACACATTAGAAAAATTAGAACTACTCACAGAAAATTGTAACGACAATACAGAACTAGATAGAATTATTGGACAACTTCTAAACGTAATTTTAACCCGTCATCGCCAAAAATTAGATATCTATAACTCAGATATAGAAAAATTTGAACAAAAATATCAACTAACTTCTGAACAATTCGAGGAACAATTTAACTCAGGTAGCTTAGGTGATGAAATGGATTTTTTTGAATGGTTTGGTTTATGTGAACTCCGCAAAGACATTTTAAAAAAAATCCATAAGTTAGAACAAGCTTTATGAAAAATATGAAAAATGCCGATGATTATTTAGCCTGGATAAAATCTATAATTACACTGTGTCCAGAAGTTGTAAATTTTACGATTCTTAGAGAAGAAGCACAAACTGATAAAGGTTTATGGCGTTATCGTGTGATATTAAAAAATGGTAGTTTTTTAGAAATGTTTGAGTTTTTTAAAATAGAATCTGGACAAGTAGAAATAATTAAATATAGTTTTCATTGGCAAACTGAAAATAGAGAACTAATAAAACGTTGGGATAACGCACCCCATCATCCTGAAATTGCAACCTATCCTCATCATGTACATGATGGTGCTGAAGATGTTGTTTCTCCCTATTTACCTGTTGATATTGAAGAGATTTTTAAACAAGTGAGATCGCTCATTTTGTAGATTATTGGTGGGATGTTGAAATTGACAAACTCACTAGCATCCTTAAATCCTGGACATCCTGATTCAGACAAAAAAATCCTCAAAATCCCCTATTTACAACCTCTCTAATTCTTCCCTCACAGATAATGGTTGATATCCCAAACTAAACGCTTTTTCACTATCTAAAGAAACATCCTTTGGCCTTGGTGCTGCCATTTTTACATCATCTTGCAAACATGATTTTAATTTATCGCTGGGAAGTTGTATTACTTCAACTAAAATTTTACCAAAATCATAACGGGAAATTCTTTCTTTACCACCTAAATGAATTATCCCGTTAACTTTTTCTAATGCTAATAATAAACCTTTTGCGGCTGTGTTTGCACTTACTGGGGTGCGAAATTCATCTCTAAATAAACTCAGTTCTTTTCCTGCTTTCAATGTTTGGATAAAACCCTGAATAAAACTTTTCGCTGTGGGTGTTTCCTTCCCAAACATTAACGGCATTCTACAAATTGCTGCTGGGGGATATACTTGTAATATTCCTGCTTCTGCTTGCGCTTTTTGTTCACCATAAATATTCACAGGTGACACTGCATCTGTTTCTTTATAGGGAGGTTGTAAACCATCAAAAACTAAGTCGGTAGATGTAAAAGCTAAAGGTAAATTATGATCTGCACAAAGTCCGGCAATGTTACAAGATGCGGTAACATTAATAGTATAAGATGACTGGGGATGCAGTTGACAATAATTTGGTTGAGATTGTGCCGCAGTATGAATTACTGCATCTGGTTTTATCTGATGGAATATTTCTTTTAATTTCTGAAAGTCTGTTAAATCAACTTGCAATATTTTTACATCTGGTATTTCTAAAAAATGGGTAGCATAAGTACCATAAATTTCCCATTTCTCTGTCTTTGCTACTTGGCAAAGATGCCACCCTAAAAAACCACTTGCACCTGTAATTAGGAGTTTTTTCATTCTCTATTCCACTCCTGACTCCTGACTCCTGTACAGGTGAAGCATTCGGATGATAAATTCTCGATTTTTTCCCAATATTTTTGTCCGAATGCTTCGCCCCTACTTACTCCTAACTTCTTCATTTTAATAATTCCTGAAATTCCTTTTTATCCCTGATTTTATCAAAATCTGTGTCAGTTTGGGCTAATTTTTGGTATTTTTCAGGTTGCATTTGCATAGCTTTTACTAGGTACTCAATTGCTAGGTCTGGTTTATTTTGTAAGGCATAATTACAAGCTTTATTGTAATATGCTTGATGGGAATTTGGGTTGATCCTGATAGCTTCATTGTAAGATGCCAAGCCTTCTTTGTACCTGCGTAATTTTGTTAGTGCAATTCCTCTGTTGATCCAAGCTTCAAATTTATCTGGTTCAATAACTATAGCTTCATCGTAGGATTTTACTGCTTCCTCGTAACGCCGTAAAGCTGATAAGGCATTTCCTCGATTATACCAAGCTTCATTTTTATTCGGACGAATGGCGATCGCTTTATCATAGGATTCTAAAGCTTCTTCATACCGATGTAAAGCTATCAGGGCATTACCTCGATTTACCCATGTTTCTACGCTGTCTTTTTTAATTTCAATCGCTTGATTATAGAATGTCAGAGCTTCTTTATAGCGACTGGTATCTAAAAAATTATTGCCTTGAATGAATAATTTTTCCGCTTTTTGACTATCTTGTACTTCTGCTATGAGTTGAGCAACATTGTTTTCTTGTACAACTTGCTTGGTATATTCTGTTGATGATATTGCCAAATCACCACAACCAACAGTCAAAAAACTCATGAATCCACAGGCAATAAAGTATCGCCTTAAAATCATACTGCACCTACGCAACTCATAATTTAATGTTATGCCTTTTGAATGTTTAAAAGTTGTATCCAAGTCCACTAAACTGCTATTAATTATCTTGTATTTGAATGAAAAAGAAATCAAGAATTTGATAAGTTTTGATTAACTCACATAAACTATACCATGTCTAGATATAGTTGATCAATTATTTTATACAATCTATTGGCAATTTATCTATAACTTTGACTGTATATTCAACTCGATCATGTTGGCAAAACTACCAAATATGCGGATTTATTGAATAATTACAAATAAATCTGCCAAATATGCAATCACCCACGATTTGTCGATATATAAATTAAATTGAATTAATCTCATGCAACTTAGCAAAAATTGTTATCCTTTTTTTTGTCAGCATTTCCCTGTTTTAATCCGTTAGCTACAAGGCTGATCATGGATGAACATGGTGTGAGATCATAATAACAACTGAACTACAATCATCAGATTCTCAAGACGATGGAACAACAGCATAAATCAACGGTTATAATCACAGGTGCTTCCTCTGGTGTGGGTTTGTATGCAGCTAAGGCTTTAGCTAAGAGAAGTTGGCACGTTATTATGGCTTGTCGCAACCTGGAAAAAACCGAAGCAGCAGCCCAAACAGTGGGGATTCCCAAAGACAGCTACACCATTATACACATAGATTTAGGCTCTTTAGATAGTGTAAGAAAATTTGTTCAGGATTTTAGAGCTACGGGCAGATCATTAGATGCTTTGGTGTGCAACGCTGCCATCTATATGCCTTTGATTAAAGAGCCTTTATTTAGCCCTGATGGATATGAGTTAAGTGTGGCTACTAACCATCTTGGCCATTTCCTTCTGTGTAACTTGATGTTGGAGGATCTAAAGAAAGCTTCCACTTCTGAACCCAGACTGGTGATTTTAGGAACAGTTACACACAACCCCAACGAGTTAGGCGGTAAAATTCCCCCACGTCCCGATTTAGGAGATTTAAAAGGTTTTGAAGCTGGTTTTAAAGCTCCCCATACTATGATTGACGGTAAGAAATTTGAACCGGTTAAAGCTTACAAAGATAGTAAAGTTTGTAACGTTTTGACCATGAGAGAATTACACAGACGCTATCATGAGTCAACGGGTATTACTTTTAGTTCCCTATATCCCGGTTGCGTGGCTACAACCGCCCTATTCCGCAACCATTATCCCCTATTCCAGAAACTCTTCCCTGTGTTCCAAAAATATATTACTGGGGGGTTTGTTTCCGAAGAATTAGCTGGTGAAAGAGTAGCCGATGTAGTAGCAGATCCAGCTTACAATCAATCTGGAATTTATTGGAGTTGGGGAAATAGACAGAAAAAAGATGGTAAGTCCTTTGTGCAGAAAGTTTCCAATGAAGCCAGCGATGATGCTAAAGCTGAAAAAATGTGGGACTTCAGCGCCAAGTTGGTAGGACTAGCTTAACAAATTCTTGTTTCCGTTTCCATAAAAAATAAATTTTCAAAGCAAAAGTCAGGAGTTAAAAGTTAGCGAAAGTGATACTTACTCCTGACTTGTTGATAAAGTAGGTTATAAGGGAGAGGTGACAGGTGACAGTAATTAATTTACCAATCTAAAATCTAAAATCTAAAATCTAAAATCTAAAATCTAAAATCTAAAAATGACTCTTGAATCTAATTCTTATCATCCACCACAGTCAGAACCTATTCCAGAACACAATTTAGAACGCGATGATTTTGATATTGCTAGTGAAAATGAACTCACGGCAGAAGGTTTAGCTGCACAACAAGCTTTAGCAGCTATTTCTTCTTTACAATCTCCCCAAAATACCAATGCCCTCAAAAGGGCAATATCTGGTTTTAGAGAACGTTATCACAGTCAGGTTGTTGTTAAACCTAGAGCTTTGATTTTTACTTTATTAGCGATCGCCCTAACTTTTATTGGTATTGCTATTAATAACTCATTCCTGGGTATTTTGGGAACTTTCGCAACTTTGGTTTTATCCATAGCTATGTTATTTCCTTGGTTGCAAGATGTCATCAAAGAATGGTTTTCTCCAGAAGATAGAACATTATTATTAGCCTTTATTGGTTTATTGGTAGGTATTATTGGCTTCTTGAAATTTAGCGGCTTAGGTTATCATCTCTTACGTTGGGGCAAAAAAATTAACTGGGAAGCTTCAGGAACTTTAGCCGAATGGTTTGGTGCTTTAGGACAAATTCTTATAGCTATTATTGCCGTTTATGTAGCTTGGCGACAATATGTAATTTCCAAAGATTTAACTATTCAACAAAACCTGCTTACAGTTCAACAAAATATTATTACTCAACAACAAACTATAGATTCTTATTTTCAAGGCATTTCCGATTTAGTATTAGATGAAGAAGGATTATTAGAAGACTGGCCACAAGAAAGAGCTATAGCAGAAGGACGCACAGCCGCAATTTTTAGTAGTGTAGATGGCAATGGAAAAGCCAAAATTCTTCGCTTTCTTTCCCGTTCCAAACTGTTAACACCATTAAAACGCGATCGCCGTTTAGGTAGAGCCATTCTCGATGGTAGCGGTGGCTACGCCGAAGACAGAATAGAAGGTGTACGGGTAATAGATTTAGGCGTAATGTTAGCCGGTGCAGACCTTTCTTACACTGATTTACGGTGGACTGATTTGAGTGAAGCAAATCTAGTGCGTGCTAACCTCAGTGGTTGTGATTTAGTCAAAGCCAACCTTGCCCGCACGATTTTATATGAAGCTAATTTGAGTAATGCCGATTTAAACAGTGTCAGGTTATTTTATGGTTCATTAGAAAAAGCCTCACCCCGCAGTCGCACCCACCCACCCGACTATGAAACCGGAGAATACACCGGTGCAGTAGTAGAAAATGCCGATTTTAGCAATGTACAAAGAATGTCAGAACCCGTGCGTCGTTACTGCTGTGCTTGGTGCGGCGAAAAAAGCAGAAAAACCATTCCCGGTGGTTGTGAAGGTATTTCCAACAAGTTGGGAAAATAATTGATAATTGACAATTGATAATTGTTTCGTTCAAGGTTTAAAATATCCCCTTTAAAGGAGAAAAAAGAAAAAAATTCCGCTTTTTCAATCTTCGCGCTCCAAGGGATAGGTAATTATTAATTGTCCATGATTGAAGTTTTACTGCTGTTTAAAGATTTCATCCACAGGAATTTTATAACCATTTGCAAACCTATTAGTCATATTTGCAGCACCAACAATAGCTATCAATTCCCCAAACATTGTATCAGTCATACCCTTATTTTTTGCGGCTGCGGTGTGTGAGGCAATGCAATATTCACAGTTATTAGTCACACTCACAGCAATGTAAATTAATTCTCTCATCAGTGGATCAATTTCCCCAGAACCCGCCATAATTTCCTTGAGACTTTCCCAAGTACGGCGTAAAGTTGGAGGATGATTAGCTAAAGCTTTCCAGAAATTGTTGATATATTCAGTTTGTCTGGTAGCGCGGATATCGTCGTAAACTGCGCGTACTTCTGGGTTAGCGTCTTCGTATTCGATTAAGTTAGTCATCATAATTTTTGTGATCAGTTTTGTCAATATTCAGACAATAAAGATAATAAATTGATGCTGATAAAGTAATTGTAATATAAACCAAAGAAAAACAAGTTTTTAACCCAAACCAGGATATCAAAAACATGAACAACAAAATTCGCGCTGTCGTTGTTGATCCTAACGTACCAGGACGTTTAGCATTAAAGGAAGTTGCAGCACCCACACCCGCAACAAACGAAGCCATAATTAAAGTTGCCTCAATTTCACTCAATCGCGGCGAACTCAGACGCGCTTCTACTGCTCAAGCAGGTTGGCGGCCTGGTTGGGATCTCGCCGGTACTGTAGAAACACCCGCCGCAGACGGTTCAGGACCACCACAAGGAGCGCGGGTTGTCGGTTTTCTCCCCTCCGGTGCTTGGGGTGAAATGGTTGCAGTACCTACCCACTCTCTCGCAGAACTACCCCGCTTTGTATCATTTGCTCAAGCTGCCACATTACCCATAGCAGGTTTAACAGCCTATCATATCATGAAAAAAGGCGGTTTTCTCCTCAATCAACCTGTGTTAATTACGGGGGCTTCTGGTGGTGTCGGTAACTTTGCTATTCAATTAGCACGGTTAAGCGGTGCAAAGGTTACAGCCCATCTACGTACTTCTAAGTATGAACCTATCGTCAAAGAAGCAGGAGCGCATCATATTGTCATTGGTGAAGATATATCCCCTGCTCAACAATATGGACCATATCATTTAATAATAGATTCTGTAGGCGGTGATGTTCTCGGTAAAGCGTTAGGTTTCTTAGGTACAAATGGTCAAGCAGTAGTATTTGGAACTACTGCCGGAAGAGAAGTAACTTTTAATGCTGGCAATCTTTATGCCCTTGGTGGTGCGAGTATTTACGGTTTAATAGTCTTCCATGAACTCAAACAAGAATCCGCATCTGTGGGGTTAAAATGGTTAGTGGAATTAGTAGAATCAGGACAATTACGCCCTCATATTGACATAGAAGCCCCTTGGACAGAAATTGCTGATGTAGCTCAAAAACTGGTAGATAGACGTTTTCCAGGCAAATCTGTTTTACACATTTCCTAACTGATAAAAATACTTAACTCGTTAACTCGTTCCCAGTCTCCGACTGGGAATGCCATCACAGAGGCTTTGCCTCTGCTGCTACATTGCTTAAATCATTTTCATACTTAAATCCAACCACCTTGATTGAGTAATTGGCGCACTACTAGAAATATAATCAACACCAGTTTGTGCTACTGCACGAATAGTTTCTAAACTTACATTTCCCGATGCTTCAATTTTCACTCGGCTATCCTGTTCACGAATTAACTGCACAGCCTCAGTCATCATTGTTAAAGGCATATTATCCAACATAATAATATCGGCTTTATACTTTAATGCTTCTTGCACCTGTTCTAAACTTTCTGTTTCCACTTCAATAGTGAGAGGATAAGGCATTTGGGAACGAATACGGGTAATAGCTTCTCTAATACCCCCAACTGCCGCAATATGATTATCCTTAATCATCACTGCATCATCTAACCCCATGCGGTGATTAATCGCACCCCCAACAGCAGATGCGTACTTTTCCAAGATTCTCAAACCTGGTGTAGTTTTGCGCGTATCCACAAACATTGCAGGTAAATCTGCTATTTTCTCCACATATATATTAGTTAACGTTGCAATTCCACTTAACCGCATCGCCAAATTTAGCGCCACCCGTTCGCCCATCAACAACGCATCTAATGAACCCTGAATTTCCGCTACCACGTCTCCTGCTTCACACTTTGCACCCTCAGAGTTTACAGCTACAAACCTGACTTGATGATTTAATAACTGAAACACCCTAGCTGCTATCGGTAAACCTGCGATTATTCCTGGTGCTTTTGCTACCCACTTCCCTTGTCTGATAGTTGAATTTTGGGATAAAAGGGATTGAGTAGTGCGATCGCCCCTACCAATATCCTCCATTAACCAACTTTGCAACAATTGATCCAGTACCAAAAACGGTGGTAGTACAGCCACAGAACTCTTCATCTGAATTCTCACCTTTGGAATTTAGTCAAGTATATATGTAATCAACCCTATCAACAATTGTTTCATGTCCTGCGATCGCCCACAGACATTCCCGACTCAGAAATAAACAAACTCAGCAATATCTTTCACCCTGTCAAACCTACTCATGATTCCCCATCTACTGACCAAACAATCAGCAGCCATAATCAAGATTACATCTGGACTAGCTTTAGTACCAAAGCAAAGTGCGCCCATCTACTGTAGGGTTTGCTGAATAAACCTAAAACCTTGATGTATCAAAGGTTAGAGGCTGATAAACAGGAAAAAAGTGCAAGGGTTTTGAAGGGTATACCGGAAAAAGTGTGCATTTTTTGGGATTTCAAGAGATGGCAAAGAAATTTTCAAATCTCCTCCTGACTCCTGACTCCTGACTCCTGACTCCTATGCCCTCACGGAAAGACTTTCTCAGCAACCCCTACTGTAGTAGTAAAGCAGGTTTGCATATTGCCTCAAAAGCCCTACGCTGGCAGCTAGAACGTACTCCCATCAAAGTTTTTGAGATTATTGCCCGTTTAGTAGACACACCCATGACCCAAGGACGGGGTAAAGGCAAGATACAGCTAGATACTTTAGTAGAGGAATTTTGGCGTAACTCCAGCCGTGATCATTACGAAATGCTGATTGGTAAATCTAAACTGCTTTATCTACTGCAACAGTTTTTGCCCCAAGTCGCTGAAAAAATCATGCGCCCAGGGTTATAAATCCATCTGGATTCATTCCGAGCCAATAATTTTATTAACTCAAACCCTTACACCACAAGGATTTGAACTGATTAGAAAAAAAATCCAAAAAAACTTGGAAAAAGTAGTTGACATTCCAAGATAGGTTCGCTATATTGAATAAGTGCCTGAGAGAGAGCCGCGAGAGAGCGGGACTCGGAGGGACACCGAACCTTGAAAATATTATAGTTTGAAAGACAGTATACAACAAGTCCTGCGTCAAGTAAAGAAAATGATACCGGACTGAGGTAGTAAAAGAACAGTCAAAAAAGAGCTAAACAAACTTAACAAAACGGAGAGTTTGATCCTGGCTCAGGATGAACGCTGGCGGTATGCTTAACACATGCAAGTCGAACGGGATCTTAGGATCTAGTGGCGGACGGGTGAGTAACGC
>NZ_JACJPU010000056.1:0-28855 GCF_014696235.1 Sphaerospermopsis sp. FACHB-1194
GGGACTGGTGACTGGGGACTGGTGACTGGTGACTGGTGACTGGTGACTGGTGACTGGTGACTGGTGACTGGTGACTGGTGACTGGTGACTGGTGACTGGTGACTGGTGACTGGTGACTGGTGACTGGGGACTGGGGACTGGTGACTGGGGACTGGTGACTGGTGACTGGTGACTGGTGACTGGTGACTGGTGACTGGTGACTGGTGACTGGTGACTGGTGACTGGTGACTGGTGACTGGGGACTGGTGACTGGGGACTGGTGACTGGTGACTGGTGACTGGGGACTGGTGACTGGGGACTGGGAAGATGAATAACCCAATTACCAATTACCAATTACCAATTACCAATTACCACCAATTACCAATTACCAATTACCAATTACCACCAATTACCCATTACCAATTACCAATTACCCATTACCAATTACCCATTACCAATTACCCATTACCCATTACCCATTACCCATTACCAATTACCCATTACCCATTACCCATTACCCATTACCCATTATGATTTCTACTATCCCAAATTCTGGTACTGAAAATCTTGCTAATGTGCGGTTACAAATTCGTGCTTTACAACCGCAGTTAATAGAATGGAGACGACGCATACATCAAAAACCAGAGTTAGGTTTTCAAGAAAAACTGACTGCTGAGTATATTTCCCAAAAGTTGCAAAGTTGGGGAATAGAACATCAAACTGGTATCGCGGAAACTGGCATTGTGGCTATTGTCAAAGGTGAAAAATCTGGACCTGATAAAGTTCTAGGTATCCGTGCTGATATGGATGCTCTGCCAGTTAAAGAGGAAAATGAAGTACCTTATTGCTCCCAGCATGATGGAGTGATGCACGCTTGCGGACATGATGGACATACAGCGATCGCAATGGGTACAGCATACTACCTACAACAACATCGTCAAGAATTCAGCGGTACTGTAAAAATCATCTTCCAACCCGCAGAAGAAGGTCCAGGTGGTGCAAAACCGATGATTGAAGCTGGAGTCTTGAAAAACCCAGATGTTGATGCCATGATCGGTTTACATTTGTGGAATGATCTGCCAGTGGGGATTGTCGGAGTTCGTCCAGGTGCTTTTATGGCAGCTATCTCCTATTTTAACTGTACAATTTTAGGCAAAGGTGGACATGGTGCGCTACCTCATCAAACAGTTGATTCAGTGGTAGTTGCAGCCCAAATTGTCAACGCCTTGCAAACAATTGTAGCGCGGAACGTCAACCCCTTAGAATCAGCAGTAGTGACAATAGGTGAACTCCACGCCGGCACAAGAATGAATGTAATTGCTGATACAGCAAGAATGAGTGGATCTATCAGATATTTTAACACTGACTTAGCAGGATTTTTTGAAAAACGGATTGAACAAATTATTGCTGGAGTTTGTCAAACTCATGGCGCTAATTATGACTTAGAATATGTCAATCTTTATCCTCCAGTCATTAATGATCCAGAAATAGCAGAGTTAGTGAGAAGTGTAGCAGAAACAGTAGTAGAAACACCTGTGAATATTATCCCAGAATGTCAAATTATGGGTAGTGAAGATATGTCATTTTTCCTGCAAGAAGTTCCTGGTTGTTATTTCTTTTTAGGTTCTGCCAATGCTGAGAAAAAATTAAATTATCCTCATCATCATCCGCGTTTTGATTTTGATGAAACAGCATTAGCTATGGGTGTAGAAATCTTTGTTAGATGTGTCGAGAAATTTTTGAACTAATCTAATCTAATGTGATAATTGTGGGATAGGCATCTTGCCTGTTCCTAAATTTTAATAATTTTATAATAATTTTATAAAATTTGTATAATTTATTCATTTATGGAATATAATAATGTATTAGTCACCATTGGCACGGTAAATTTTGATCAATTGGTAAATTTCTATATTCAGTTACTAGAACAAGAACCAAAAAAGATGATACCTAATGTTTATGCTGAGTTTAACATCCTGAGTTTAACTTTAGGTATATTTAAACCAAAGAAAAATGATGAATCAGAATTTGTAAGCAATAGCAAAAGTCCGCTAAGTTTGTGTATAGAAGTGAGTAATTTAGAAAATGCGATCGCACACCTCACATCTTTAGGTTATCCCCCACCGGGAAAGATTTCTATAGCATCCCACGGTAGAGAAATTTACGCTTATGACCCCGATGGCAATCGTTTAATATTACATCAAGGTTATTAACCCAAGTTGCTAGTTAGGAATAGGAGTCAGGAGTCAGGAGTCAGGAGTCAGGAAAAAGAATGAATTATGATTGTGTTCCCTGCTTTATTGCTATCTACTTATCCTTGTTACTTCGATTTGAGAGCCTTTCTTGCATAACTAGCAACTTACGTTATTAGTTGTTAGTTATTAGTTATTAGTTATTTTTACCCAATCACCAGTCACCAGTCACCAATCACCAGTCACCAATCACCAATCACCAGTCACCAATCACCAGTCACCAATCACCAATCACCAATCACCAATGTCCATCACACAAAATTACAAATTAAATCTTATTCAATGGTATCCTGGCCACATTGCCAAAGCTGAAAAAAATCTCAAAGAACAGTTAAAAAGGGTAGATGTGATATTAGAAGTGCGGGATGCACGTATTCCCTTAGCTACAAACCATCCGCAAATGAATGAATGGGTGGGGAGTAAGTCGCGGGTGTTAGTAATTAACCGTTTAGATATGATTTACCCCCAAGTGCGATCGCTATGGGTAGAATGGTTTAAAGGCCAAGAACAAGTCCCTTATTTTACTAATGCTCAACATGGTCAAGGTATCACAGCCATAGCTAAAGCAGCGCAAGCAGCCGGGGTAGAATTGAATGAACGCCGAAAACAAAGAGGAATGTTACCCCGTCCAGTGCGTGCGGTAGTGATTGGTTTTCCTAATGTGGGAAAATCAGCATTAATTAACCGCTTGCTAGGAAAACGGGTTGTTGAAAGTGCTGCGCGTCCGGGGGTGACTCGTCAACTACGATGGGTGCGAATTTCTGAACAATTAGAATTATTAGATGCACCTGGTGTTATTCCTGCTAGATTAGATGATCAAGCAGCCGCAGTCAAATTAGCAATTTGTGATGATATTGGCGAAGCATCCTATGATAATCAATTAGTGGCGGCTGCTTTTGTAGATATTTTAAACGAACTGCAAGAAAGCCATCCTCATTTATTACCACCACACCCATTACTTTCACGCTACGAAGTTGATTCTATTATTCACACAGGAGAAGAATATTTGCACGTTCTCGCAGAACATCGTTATAAAGGAGATGTTGAACGCGCTGCTAGAACTTTAGTTAGCGATTTTCGCAAAGGACTTTTAGGTAATATACCTTTAGAAATTCCACCACATTGATTTGACAACGGTTTCCAGGCTTTTTTGAGTAGTAAATGAGTGGTTTGAGTAGAAATTGACTAGTTAAAAGTCGGGACTGTAAGCAGAGGCGATCGCCCAAGTAGCAAGTTGACAATTCTGCCTCACAGATGATCTGAGTCACTAACGTTAGAAAGCTTTAGGTAGGTTTTGCTGAATAAACATGAAAAGATTATAGGTAAAGGGTCTTAGCCTGCTGGAAGTTAAAAAAGTGCAAGCTTTTGCGGGGGAGAAACTAAAAAACCTTGCACTTAATTCCTACTTAGGGGTTGCTGAGAAAGTCTTTCCGTGATGGCATAGGAGTCAGGAGTCAGGAGTCAGGAGTCAGGAGGAGATTTGAAAATTTCTTTGCCATCTCTTGAAATCCCAAAAAATGCACACTTTTTCCGGTATACCCTTCAAAACCCTTGCACTAATTTCTGTGTTTATCAGCCTCTAACCTTTGATATATCAAGGTTTTAGGTTTATTCAGCAAACCCTACTTAAAGAAAAAATCGCTCCCATCGAACTCTTGAAACTGTTCCCTGTTCCCTGTTAAGAGTTCCCTGTTCCCTGTCTCCACGACAAGACTTTTTCAGCAAACCCTACTTATCAAATGCTGTCAGAAAATTCGGAACCCAATTTTGATGGTAGCTGCTATCGTGAATGTGTGTAACACTAGGAAACTACCTGAAGTTAGTTTTTAACAGGAGATCAGGGAATGGCTATTGCTACCATTAATCCCGCTACGGGGGAAACTCTGAAAGTATTTAAACCGCTTGAGGATGGTGAAATAGCGGCTAAAGTGGAGTTAGCCCAACAAAGTTTTCAGGAGTATCGTCAGACAAGTTTTGAGGAGCGATCGCAATGGTTACTCCAAGCAGTGAATATTTTAGAACAGGAAAAGGCTGATTTTGCCAAAATCATGACCTTGGAAATGGGTAAAACCTTAAAATCTGCGATCGCAGAAGTGGAAAAATGCGCCCTGGTTTGTCGTTACTATGCCGAAAATGCCGCCAGTTTCTTAGCTGATGTCACAGTTAAAACCGATGCTAGTCACAGCTTTATAAAATATCAACCATTGGGGGTTATTCTCGCCGTTATGCCCTGGAATTTTCCTTTTTGGCAAGTTTTTCGGTTTGCAGCACCGGCATTAATGGCGGGCAATGTAGGTTTACTCAAACACGCCTCTAATGTCCCCCAATGTGCCTTAGCAATAGAAGATATTTTCCACCGTGCAGGTTTTCCCAAAGGAGTTTTTCAAACATTATTAATTGGTGCTACAAAAGTAGCTGATTTAATGGCAGATGATCGGATCAAAGCTGCTACATTAACTGGAAGTGAACCCGCAGGTGCTTCTTTAGCGGTTGCATCTGGTAAACAAATTAAAAAAACTGTCTTAGAATTAGGGGGAAGTGACCCTTTTATAGTCTTAGAAAGTGCTGATTTAGAATTAGCCGTAGCCACCGCAGTCACCGCACGAATGATCAATAATGGTCAATCTTGTATAGCAGCGAAACGGTTTATTGTTGCTGATCAAATTGCCGATGAGTTTGAAAAAATGCTCTTAGCAAAATTTCAAACTTTGAAAATCGGTGATCCTTTGGCTGATGATACAGATATTGGACCATTAGCAACACCCGATATTCTCCAAGATTTAGAAAATCAGGTGAAAATTGCGGTAGAAAATGGTGCTAAAGTCCTCACAGGTGGTAATGCTTTAAAAGATCAACCTGGCAATTTTTACCCACCTACTATTATTATAGATATCCCGGTAGAAAATCCTATTGCAAAGGAAGAATTTTTTGGACCAGTGGCTTTATTATTCCGAGTTAGGGATATTAATGAAGCGATCAAATTAGCTAATGATATACCCTTTGGTTTAGGTGCAAGTGCCTGGACAAATAATGAAGCAGAAAAAAATCGCCTCATTCAAGAAATTGAAGCCGGGGCAGTATTTATTAATGGCATGGTTAAATCTGATCCGCGTTTACCTTTTGGGGGTATTAAACGTTCTGGATATGGAAGAGAGTTAAGTATTCAAGGTATTCATGAATTTGTGAATATCAAGACAGTTTGGATGAGGTGACAGGTGACAGGTGACAGGTGACAGGTGACAGTAAGAAGGCAAAAGGCAAAAGGCAAAAGGCAAAAGTTTAAAAATTCATTCTTTCTTCTTCCTCCTGACTCCTGACTCCTGACTCCTTTAATTATTACTTTGAGGAAATAATCATGAATACTGCTGAATTATTGGTACAGTGTTTAGAAAATGAAGGTGTACAGTACGTTTTTGGTTTACCTGGTGAGGAAAACCTGCACGTTTTAGAAGCTTTAAAAAAATCCTCCATTCAATTTATTACCACTCGTCATGAACAAGGTGCTGCATTCATGGCCGATGTTTATGGGAGGTTAACTGGTAAGGCGGGGGTTTGTCTTTCTACTCTTGGTCCTGGTGCTACTAATTTAATGACTGGTGTAGCTGATGCTAACCTGGATGGTGCGCCATTAGTAGCTATTACCGGACAGGTGGGAACAGATAGAATGCACATTGAGTCTCATCAATATTTAGATTTGGTGGCTATGTTTGCCCCGGTTACTAAATGGAATAAACAGATAGTTAGACCGAGTATTACACCAGAAGTAGTCAGAAAAGCCTTCAAGCGATCGCAAACAGAAAAACCTGGTGCTGTTCACATTGACTTACCAGAAAATATTGCAGCCATGCCCGTAGAAGGCAAACCTTTACAAAGAGATCACATTGAAAAAACCTATGCAGCTTTCGCTAGTATTCGCGCTGCATCTGCGCTTATTTCCCAAGCAGTAAACCCGATCATTTTAGTAGGAAATGGAGCAATTCGCGCCCAAGCTAGTGACGCTGTAACCCAATTTGCTACCCAATTAAATATTCCTGTTGTTAATACCTTTATGGGTAAAGGAGTAATTCCCTATACCCATCCTTTGGCTTTATGGTCTGTAGGATTACAACAAAGAGATTTTATCACCTGTGGTTTTGATCATGCAGATTTAGTCATCGCAATTGGTTATGATTTAATCGAATTTTCTCCTAAAAAATGGAATCCTGAAGGTAATATTCCCATTGTCCATATTGCAGCTACTTCCTCAGAAATTGATAGTAGTTATATTCCCAAAGTGGAAGTGGTAGGGGATATTTCTGATGCACTGAATGAAATTTTAAAAGTCGCTGATAGACAAGGTAAACCTAATCCTTATGCTATTAGTTTACGGCCAAATATTCGCGCAGATTATGAAAGATATGCCAATGATGATGGATTTCCCATTAAACCACAAAAATTAATTTATGATTTGCGGCAGGTAATGGGACCCGATGATATTGTAATTTCTGATGTCGGCGCACATAAAATGTGGATGGCTAGACATTATCATTGTCATAGTCCGAACACTTGCATTATTTCTAATGGTTTTGCAGCAATGGGAATTGCTATTCCTGGCGCTTTAGCTGCTAAATTAGTCTATCCCAATCGTAAAGTTGTTGCTGTCACCGGTGACGGTGGTTTTATGATGAACTGTCAAGAATTAGAGACAGCTTTGCGGGTGGGTACTGCTTTTGTCACCTTAATTTTTAATGATGGTGGCTATGGTTTAATTGAGTGGAAACAGGAAAATCAATTTGGTAAAGGTAACGCTGCTTTTGTCCATTTTGGTAATCCTGATTTTGTTAAATTAGCGGAAAGTATGGGTTTAAAAGGTTATCGCGTTGAGTCTGTAACTGATTTAATTCCTGTTTTAAAAGAAGCTTTAATTCAAGATGTCCCTGCTGTTATAGATTGTAGGGTAGACTATCGAGAAAATCGCAAGTTTACGCAAAAAGCTGATGAGTTAAGTTGTGAGATTTAGGTGATTGGTAATTGGTAATTGGTAATTGGCGATTGGGAAAAATATAATTACCCATTACCTATTACCGATTACCCAGAAAATGAATTTGGTGGGTTATCAAGTGAAGTTGAGATGATATCTAAGATTTAAGGATGTACAGGATGTTATTTTATATCCTTAAAAATAATATCTGATATAATCAAGATTAACCAAAAAAGCAGACATCTAAACTTCACTAACTTTAATTTTTCCTCTGTGTCATCTGTGCCTCTGTGGTTCGTTAAAAAAAGTTATCTACCATCAATAAAAAATAAAAAATATCAAAAATAGAACGCGGATGAACGCAGATAAGCACAGATAAACCAAATCCTGTAAATCCTAAAATCCTGGACATTATGATTCTGACAAACTTATGATTGCTATTAAAAATCAACTGACACTACAAGAATTTCTCAACCTTCCAGAAGAGGATATCACTTATGAATTAGTTAACGGGGAAGCAAAAGCAAAAATGTCACCTAAAAGATTCCATTCTCGATTAACTATTGCATTATGTTTAATTCTCACACAATGGGCAGAAAATAAAGGGGAAGTAGGTATAGAATGGGCAGTTATTTTAAAACTTTGCGGTAAAGATTGGGTCCCTGTTCCAGATTTATTATATGTTTCTTATTCCCGTTTTCCGAGTGATGTCATTGAAAATGAAGCTTGTCCTATTCCTCCTGATTTAGTTATAGAAATTATATCACCTGATCAATCTTTTGGAGAAATGAGTGCTAAAGCTACAAATTATCTAGATGCAGGTGTAATGAGGGTGTGGGTAATAGATCCGAAAGCGAAAACTGTCACTATATTTTATCCTGATGCACGTCCCCAAACAAAACGGGGTAATGATAGTTTAGAAGATTCTCTATTTCCAGGTTTGGTAATTTCAGCAGAACAAATTTTTCAACAAGCGGGTATTCCTTAAAGTTAGGGAATAGGGAATAGGAAATAATTATTACCCATTACCCATTACCCGTTACCAACATTTTTTAAATTGTATCAGGATCTACTCCTAATTCTCTCAATTTCTGCGCTAATAATTGAGCGCGATTTTCGGCTTCTTGGGCGCGTCTTTGTGCTTCTTCTTTTTCTAATTTCTCCCTTGCAGCACGTTCATCACCTGTAGGTATTACCATTCCTTGTTGATCACACCAACGTAACCAAATATCATTTCTTCCTTCAAATTCTCCTTCCCAAAATGTCACACCTAAGTTAATATCTGATAACCAAGTTTCTGAGGTTTTTGCATAATGTCTACCGACTAATTGATAAATGTGTAATTGATCTTCTCCTAGTTCTTGATTCGGATCGTAAACTAGATAATAGTTGACTTTCATTCTTTCATATATTTTCAGTTTTTTGGTGAGTTCTTCACCTTCTTGGTTAGAAACTATTTCCATGACTAATTCTGGTGATTTACCAAATTTCCACACCATGTAACAACGATTTTGTTTTTTCCACCATTCTTCGGGAGTTTGCACATCAAAACTAATAAAGACATCGGGTACTATTGCAGGTTCTCCATCGGTATGATAAATTCCTACATTGGCTTCTATTAAACAAGGTTGTAATTCTAAATCACTGTAAAGCGAACTAACTAAAAGTCGTTGTTGTTTTGCAGATGGAAAGTTATCCACAGGTGTATCGTCTTCTGTAATCAGTAAATTAGCATCTGGAATATAGTGATCATCAACTTTGTCTAAAAGTTGTTCAGTCATGATTTTTATTCACTTATTCAATAGCGTTATTTTAATTATACTTGGTATTAAAGTTTCGCGCAAAGGCACAAAGAAGCAAAGGTGCAAAGTAAGAAGATAATTGATGGAATTATGATCAAAAAAGTTGCTTTTATAGATTCCTGTCATAAATAAATATTCTGACTCCTGTACGGGTTTAGCAGTGCTACACCCTTACTGACTCCTCACTTCTGATAAAAAATGTTAAATTTTCCTCAGTTTGCGGTAATCTTTCCAAGTATTGATGTCAATAACCACACAAGTTGAGGATATCGCTGTGACTAAGTTTTTATTTGTAACTGATCTAGATAATACTCTTGTTGGTGATGATCAAGCTTTGCTAGAATTGAGCGATCGCCTCGAAAATCATCGTCAACAACATGGTACAAAAATAGTCTACTCCACAGGACGCTCTCCCCTTCTCTACCGCGAACTCCAACAGGAAAAGAACCTCATCCAACCTGATGCACTGGTTTTATCTGTGGGTACGGAGATTTATCTCGATGGTAGCGATACTCCCGATCCCCAATGGTCAAAAATTCTTGCTCCCGGATGGCAAAGGGAATCTATACTGGATATTACCCAAAAATTCCCCGAATTGGAATTACAACCAGAATCCGAACAACGTCTTTTTAAGGTCAGTTTTTTCTTAGAAGAAAAATTTGCAAGTATTATACCACAACTTGAGGCAGAATTGCAAAAACTTCAACTTAATATAAAATTAATTTATAGTAGCGGTATAGACCTTGACATTTTGCCCCTTACCAGCGATAAAGGTCAAGCAATGCAGTTTCTACGACAAAAGTGGCAATTTGCAGCCGAGCAGACTGTTGTTTGTGGTGATTCAGGTAATGATATTGCTTTATTCGCAGTAGGTGAGGAACGGGGTATCATTGTCGGTAATGCTAGACCAGAATTACTACAATGGCACAATCAGTATCCTGCTGAATATCGTTACTTAGCACAAAAGCATTGTGCGGCGGGGATTATGGAAGGATTAAAATACTTTAAGTTCCTAAAATGATAAGCTATCTCAAAGGTATTGTGGCTGGTGTGCAAACGGTTAGCGCGAATCGCACGATTCTCACGTTAGAGGTAAATGGCATTGGGTATGATTTACAAATCCCCCAACGTCTCGCTAACCAATTAAGTAATACTGGTGATGTGGTACAAATTTTTACCCATTACCAGATTCGGGAAGAAGTTCCTGTACTCTATGGGTTTTCTTCCCCTGCGGAAAGAGATTTATTTCGTCACCTGCTGTCTGTAAGTGGTATTGGTTCAGCTTTAGCGATCGCTCTTTTGGATACTTTGGAATTACCAGAGTTAGTACAGGCGATCATTGCTGCTAATATTAATATGCTCATTCAAACCCCTGGTGTGGGTAAGAAAACTGCTGAACGCTTATCTTTAGAACTCAAAAGTAAACTGATTGAGTGGCGTAAGTCAGCAGGGTTTTTTGTGGCTACCGGTGGTCCAGCACCAGGTATTTTGGAAGAAGTGCAAATGACTCTCTTTGCTTTGGGTTACACTCCCCATGAAGTTAGTCATGCTTTGCACGTTGTTAGCGAAGATATTGGTTTAACTAAAGATGCCTATGTGGAGGATTGGATTAAACAAGCGATCGCTCATCTTAGCAGTAGTGAAGCAGTTCAGATGGCAGGTGGCAGGTGACTCTTGACAGGTGGCAGAGTTGAAAGTTCTTGTTAACGAACCGCAAAGTACGCAAAGGACACAAAGAGAGGAGTGATTTAGAGAGATTTTGCGTGAGTCATCGGTCAATTTTAGGTTTATTTGTGTTGAAAATTAGTTTGTTTCGTTTCTGAGTAATGAATAAAAATCCTTACGCTTGGATACAGGAATCACTAACAACTATTCATCGGGCTGATTGGTATCGTTCTGTACAAACTATTGGCAGTCTACCCGGTGCTGTTGTGCTGTTATCTGGGCAAGAGGTGATTAATTTTGCTAGTAACGATTATTTGGGATTAGCAGCAGATGAAAATTTAAAAACATCGGCTATTCAAGCTATTCAACAATTCGGTACTGGCAGCACGGGTTCTAGATTACTCACTGGACATCGAGAATTACACAGGGAATTGGAACAGGCGATCGCATCTACCAAACAAACACAAGACGCTGTAGTATTTAGTTCTGGTTATTTAGCAAATATCGGTACAATTACTGCTTTAGTGGGAAAGCGAGATTTAATTTTATCAGATCAATATAACCATTCCAGCTTAAAAAATGGGGCAATTCTTAGCGGTGCAACCATCATAGAATATCCCCATTGTGATATTCTGGCGTTGACGGCAAAGTTAAACCAAGAACGTCAAAAATACCGACGTTGTTTGATTATCACCGACAGCGTTTTTAGTATGGATGGTGATTTGTGTCCTCTTCCAGAACTGTTGGATCTAGCAGACGAATATAGTTGTATGCTGCTGATAGATGAAGCACACGCTACCGGAGTTATGGGAAAAACGGGGGCGGGTTGTGTGGATCATTTTGGTTGTACAGGCAGAGAGTTAATCCAAGTTGGCACGTTAAGCAAAGCTTTGGCAAGTTTAGGCGGTTATGTGGCCGGAAGTCATCAATTAATTGACTTTCTCAGAAACCGCGCACCTAGTTGGATATACACTACTGCCCTATCACCAGCAGACACAGCAGCAGCTTTAGCAGCAATTCAGATAGTACAACAACAACCAGAACGCCGTCAGCGATTATGGTCAAATGTTGATTATTTAAAACATTTGGTTACAGAAAATTTAACTAAGTTAACACCTAAGTTAACACCTAACTTAAAAATCTTACCTTCCCAATCTCCGATCTTCTGTTTTCAATTACCTGATGCGGCTACAGCTTTAACAGCAGGTAAGAAGCTAAAGGAAGCGGGTATTTTTGCTCCTGCTATCCGTCCTCCCACAGTACCAACAAGTCGTATTAGGGTGACAATTATGGCAACCCATGAAAAAGAGCATATTAATAAGTTAGTAAATAGTTTAAAACAATTGATAATTGACAATTGATAATTGACAATTGTTTAATTCAATGTTGCAAATATCCCCTTTACCGGCGACAAGAAGAACAAATTTCTTGTTTTCCCATCTTCTCACGAATGATCCAGAGGTAATTGTCAATTCTCAAAACAGAAATTTGCTCAAGTTTTTACAGACTATATACACCCCTTGGGATTATAAATATATCATACCAGAAAAAAAGTGTATGTCAATATCAATCGCTGAAAAAACCAAAACTCGTTAAATAGTTGAGAATTTATAGCAATAATCTTGAGAATGGCTAGGGTTTATTGCGAAAATGAGGGTGCAAAACTTTTTTGGCACATTTCATATTTAAAAAGCTTATTAAATGTTTCCATCCCCTTGCGGGGAAGTAGGTATGAAAAACATCAATCAAACTGGATGATCGCCGCAGGGTGGGGTTTGGCGTTTCCATCCCCTTGCGGGGAAAAGGTTATGAAAAACTGATGGGATTATTCAGTCGCGAGGGATGCTATGAGTGGTTTCCATCCCCTTGCGGGGAAAAGGTTATGAAAAACGCGCGTTGATGTTCACAGATTGGCGACCCCCAAAAAAGTTTCCATCCCCTTGCGGGGAAAAGGTTATGAAAAACAATGGAAATAGACCCAGATTACATCAAGGCATACAAAGTTTCCATCCCCTTGCGGGGAAAAGGTTATGAAAAACAACTCTATATTCAAGTTTGATGTCAGAGCTATGTTAGGTGTTTCCATCCCCTTGCGGGGAAAAGGTTATGAAAAACGACTGGTTAGTTCAACAGAAGGAAGCTTAATTGCTTCCGCTCTTGTTTCCATCCCCTTGCGGGGAAAAGGTTATGAAAAACACTGAAGCTAGACTATCACAAAGTTTCAGTTTAAAAACAGTTTCGCGTTTCCATCCCCTTGCGGGGAAAAGGTTATGAAAAACGGGGATTTTGATGCTTATAATAACGTCTTCATGGGGTTTCCATCCCCTTGCGGGGAAAAGGTTATGAAAAACCTAGATGATTTAATAGCGGAACATGGTATACAGCCTTGTTTCCATCCCCTTGCGGGGAAAAGGTTATGAAAAACAGGAGTTAGCTAGAAAGCTAACTACCACTTTCAGTCAACTGAGTTTCCATCCCCTTGCGGGGAAAAGGTTATGAAAAACGAATTATGAAAGCGTATCAGGTTATGGTTGGCGACAAAGTTTCCATCCCCTTGCGGGGAAAAGGTTATGAAAAACGAAAGGTGCTGCCACCGGTATCAACTTCTGGAGTACCACCTGTTGGTTTCCATCCCCTTGCGGGGAAAAGGTTATGAAAAACGTTCCTCCTTCTCAGAGAGTGGGAACCCTAGATGTTAGTGTGAGAAGTTTCCATCCCCTTGCGGGGAAAAGGTTATGAAAAACTTTTGACGCATTAGAAGCCGGGAGAAAACGAGTTAAAAGTTTCCATCCCCTTGCGGGGAAAAGGTTATGAAAAACATGACTTAGCAAATCGTAGAGCTGAGAACAACCCAGAGGAGCGGGATGGTTTCCATCCCCTTGCGGGGAAAAGGTTATGAAAAACCCTATACTCACGGAAACCTTGTTACATTTAGCTTTCAAAGGGCATTTGCGCCAAGCTACGGAAACAAAGATGTAACAAGCAAAGTCAGTATTCAATTTTATTGGTACAGATTGCTGTTTCCAGCCAATAAAAATAATTTAACCGAAAAACTCCCAGATGTCAACCCAAAAAACTAACATTTTCTTAAAATCACAGAACATTACTAAATGTAAATCTTTATAGCTGCTTGCGCCAAACTTATCAAAGTTCTTAACATTCCGTTACAATCCCGCAAACAACGAAATATTAAGGATATTGGTAGTTAAAATGCTGTATTTTCCCCAGTTCTCAAATTTACAAAAGTTAACCAAGTGGGTGTGAAAAATTGTCGTTATGACAAAGCAGGAGGCAGAAGGGAAAAGCAAAGTCAAACCACTGACTCCTGACTCCTGTACGGGCGTTCGCGAAGTGTGCTGGAAGCATCAGCATTCGGACGACCAATTATCAATTTTTGTCCCAGGTTATTTTCCTGTAAGGGCGAAGCATTCGGACGATAAATTATCAATTTTTATCACAGGCTATTTTCCTGTAAGGGCGAAGCATTCGGACGATAAATTATCAATTTTTATCACAGGCTATTTTCCTGTAAGGGCGAAGCATTCGGACGATAAATTATCAATTTTTATCACAGGCTATTTTCCGAATGCTTCGCCCCTACGACTCCTGACTCCTTGAACTGCAAAAGTGAGAAAATCTTCCCAAGTTGCTTCTACCCAAGTATCAGTGGGGATAGTTGTTAAAACTAAAGGAGAGTTAACCATAATTAATCATTGTATGCTGTTATTATTTAGTGTAACTCCAAAGATTGATAAATGTGGTGATAGTTAAAAGTTGATTTTTCCCAATCACCAATCACCAATCACCAATCACCAATCACCAATCACCAATCACCAATCACCAATCACCAATCACCAATCACCAATCACCAATCACCAATCACTAACTTACTCTTTATACTTCTTTTCAACTTGCAAATATTGAGGAACACCCATCAAATTTTGAAAATCTTGAAAACCCATCAAACCCGATAAATTAGCTGTATTTCCCTGTTCTTTTAGATGTTGAAAACAATTACTCATTACTTCAGTGACAACCATCAGCGCAGTCAAGGGAAAAAAGACAATTTTAAAACCCAAACTTTGTAATTCTGCGGTTGTAATTTCCGGTGTTTTTCCACCTTCCACAATATTCGCAACTAAAGGAATATCAGGAAAAGAATCAGCAATAATTTCTAATTCTCTCACAGATTGGGGAGCTTCGATAAACAAAACATCTGCACCCGCATTAATATAAGATTTTCCTCGTTCAATAGCTGCTTCTAAACCCAACGGTGCGCGTGCATCAGTTCGGGCTATAATTACCAAACCACTATCACCACGAGCATCTACAGCAGCACGAATTTTTCCCGCGTGTTCCTCCATAGAAATAACTCGCTTACCTTCAAAATGACCACATTTTTTAGGCCATTCTTGATCCTCCAAAATTATCCCCGCTAAACCAATTTTTACCGCATCTTTTACCGTCCGCATCACGTTTAAAGCATTACCATAACCAGTATCACAATCAGCAATTAATGGTATATTAATTGATTGGGTTATTCTTCCCACACTATAGAACATTTCTGTAGCAGTGAGAAAACCATAATCAGGTAAACCCAAGGTAGAAGCAGCAATACCAAAACCGCTAGTAGCAGCAACTGTAAAACCCGTTTTTTCTACTAACTTCGCACTCAGACAGTCATAGACACCGGGAATAACAATAATTTCCGAACCTGCGAGTAATTCCCGCAATTTTTGAGAAGTAGACATCACCAAAATCATACAGTTAACATCTTTAATAATATCTTAATTTCACGGTTTAATAGATATTTTTCGTCAGTTATAATAATTTAAGGTAAAGGAATTTTCTCTGCAATTCTTCATGGTTGTTTTTGCATAATTTTGAGCATTTACTGAATGTTAGAAAAACTCAGATTAGCAAGATTAGCTTTTATTCCCAAACTTCGCAAATCAAAGTAAATCCGTAAACCACAGAAAATATCAAAACCTCCTCCCATCCCCCCAATGAGTAAGTTTTTGCAGTTAGCGATTTGGTTAAGGATAGGTAAATTTAAGTTCATATTTGTTTATGAAATAATAGTTGTCAATATCTACTATAAAATCTAATATTATTAGGACTTACGGAAGATGTGACTGAAAACCTTATTCTTGCGTAGGGGTAATTCATGAATTACCCCTACTTTCGTTCCCTTTTGCGTAAGTCCTGATTATGATAACCTAAAAACATAATACCCAGATCCCCGACTTCCTCAAGAAGTTGGGGATATATCCACTTTCTAACCTACTGACCATAATTTGAAGAATAAATAATTCTCTAGTCCCTAGTCCCTAGTCCCTAGTCCCTAGTCCTAGTCCCTGTTCCTGCCAATGACAAAACCCATAGAAGTCCGCAACCCCCGCACAGGTAAATTTGATTATGTCATCATTCCCCCACCCCCGAAATTGCTTTCTCAGCAATGTCATCGACTCCGTAGGGGACAAAATGCTTGGCAAGAAATCGGTATAGAAGGTAGAATTGAAGCATTAAAACAATGGAAACAAGCGATATTAACAGAACGCAAATTATTAACAGATGCCTTAGTCAATGATACAGGTAGATTAGCAACATCAATATTAGAAATAGACTCTTTTTTAAATAGCATTGATAGATGGTGTAATTTAGCTCCCCAGCTATTACAAGAAACATCCAAAAACACATCTATTCCCTTTATTGCTTTACATCAAACTGCTGTTCCTTACCCCCTAGTTGGTGTAATTAGCCCTTGGAATTTTCCCCTTTTATTATCTACAATTGATACAATTCCCGCCTTATTAGCAGGTTGTGCGGTGATAGTAAAACCGAGTGAACTTACACCCCGGTTTGTTGCACCTTTAATGACAAAATTAAATACAATTCCCCATTTAAGAGATGCCTTAAATTTTGTCGAAGGTGCAGGACAAACAGGAGCGGCTTTAATAGAAGAAGTAGATTTAATTTGTTTTACAGGTAGTGTAGAAACAGGAAGAGTAGTAGCAGAAACTGCCGCTAGAAACTTCATTCCCGCATACTTAGAATTAGGTGGAAAAGATCCCGCAATTGTCTTAGAATCAGCAGATTTAGATTTAGCAACTTCCGCAATTTTATGGGGTTCTGTTGTCAACACAGGACAATCATGTTTATCAATTGAAAGAATTTATGTAGCTGAATCTATATATGAAGAATTTTATCATTTATTAGTCACAAAAGCCCATCGTTTGCAACTAGCATATCCTACAATTGAAAGCGGAGAAATAGGACCAATCATTTCTGAAAAACAAGCAGCAATTATTAACGAACATTTAAAAGATGCCGTTGACAAAGGAGCAATAATTCACTGTGGTGGTAAAGTAGAAGAAATAGGTGGTGGTTGGTGGTGTCGTCCCACAGTAATCACCAACGTTCACCATTTTATGAAAATCATGAACGAAGAAACCTTTGGTCCAATTATGCCAATAATGCCTTTTTCTAGTATTGAAGAAGCCATAGATTTAGCCAATGATTCTATTTATGGATTGAGTGCTGCTATATTTGCAGAATCAGCAGAATTAGCATTAGAAATTGGAATGCAATTAGATGTAGGAGCTATTAGTATTAATGATGCCGGTTTAACAGCTATAATGCACGAAGGAGAAAAAAACGCTTTTAAATTTTCTGGTTTAGGAGGTTCGCGCATGGGTCCTGCTGGTTTAAAACGCTTCCTCAGAAAAAAAGCCTTTTTGATTAAAATGAACACCAGTAAAGATCCTTGGTGGTTTCATGATTCAGAATAGGTGACAGGTGACAGGTGACAGGTGACAGAAAGAAATCTATCAATTACCAATTACCAATTACCAATTACCAATTACCAAAATCACGATGTGGTTCATTTACCTGAAAATAGCTGTAATTTAGTATCATAACTACTTATTCACCAACAAGGTAAAAGCATGGCAAAAAGCGACAAAATCAACTTTTCCACTCCTAGCGGTTTTCCCGAATTTCTTCCCAGCGAAAAGCGTCTCGAAGTATATTTATTAGATATAATTCGTAAAGTTTTTGAAAGTTATGGTTTTACACCCATTGAAACCCCAGCAGTAGAAAGGTTAGAAGTGCTGCAAGCAAAGGGAAATCAAGGTGATAATATAATATATGGTATTGATCCAATTTTACCACCAAATCGCCAAGCTGAAAAAGATAAATCTGGGGAAACAGGTTCAGAAGCAAGAGCTTTAAAATTTGATCAAACTGTTCCTTTTGCTGCTTATATTGCCCGGCATTTAAATGAATTAACTTTTCCCTTTGCGCGTTATCAAATGGATGTAGTTTTTCGGGGAGAACGAGCAAAAGATGGACGTTTTCGGCAGTTTCGCCAATGTGATATTGATGTTGTGGCTCGTGGTAAACTCAGTTTATTATATGATGCCCAAATGCCAGCAATTATCACCGAAATATTTGAAGCTATTAATATCGGTGATTTTGTCATTCGCATCAACAACCGAAAAATTCTCACTGGGTTCTTTCAATCTGTAGGAGTAGCTGAAAACCAAATTAAAGCTTGTATTGGCATCATTGATAACTTAGAAAAAATCGGCGAAGCGAAAGTTAAACAAGAATTAGAAAAAGAAGGTATTTCTTTAGAACAAACAGAGAAAATCATTGAGTTTATCAAAATTGATGGTAGCGTTGATGATGTTTTAGATAAACTCAAATATCTAGGTTTAAACTTACCATCAGCCGAAGAATTTAATTTAGGAGTCAGTGAACTAGAAACCGTAATTAATGGAGTCAGAGATTTAGGAGTTGCTGATAAACGTTTCTGTATTGATTTATCTATTGCTCGTGGTTTAAACTATTATACAGGAACTGTTTACGAAACAAGTTTAATTGGACATGAAGCTTTAGGTAGTATCTGTTCTGGTGGCAGATATGAAGAATTAGTAGGAATGTTTTTAGGGGAAAAAATGCCGGGTGTTGGCATTTCTATCGGCTTAACGCGGTTAATTAGTCGCTTGTTAAAAGCAGGGATTTTGAATACATTACCACCCACACCAGCGCAGGTAATGGTAGTGAATATGCAGGAAGATTTAATGCCTGTTTATTTAAAGGTATCACAACAATTAAGACAAGCAGGAATTAACGTTGTTACCAATTTTGATAAAAAACAATTGGGTAAACAATTTCAAGCCGCAGATAAACAGGGAATTAGATTTTGTGTGATCATTGGTGCTGATGAAGCAGCAGCGGAAAAATCATCACTCAAAGATTTACAAACAGGTGAACAAATAGAGGTAGCTTTAGCAAATTTAGCTGAAGAAATTAAACAAAGGTTAGGTATAATTACATCAGTGTAATAAGTACCTAAACCTTCGTTTATGCGCTTTTTACGTGGTTTATTCGACAAGTTGATGGGCTTTTTCCAATAAAATTAATAGCAATGTCCAGTATTTTAATTTTATTGGACATTGCTAAATAATGAACTAGGAAAAAACGTTCACCAAAGGTGTTCCCGAAGGGTAGAACACGAAGAGAAGAAGATAGATAATCTTACGATGTAGATTACTATCTTGCCATCCCCTCAAAAGGTGTGTAACCTTTGAGTGGTGAAAATTGCAATAAGGTGGTTGTTACAGCAGTTTTCATATCTTTAGACCACATGTTGACGCGAAACCTAAATCAAAATGTGGTTTATTTACCTGAAAATAGCTGGAAATTATCAACGTGGGGTGAAACACCTGATGGGTATAACACTACATCCAATATTCACAAGATCAGAAATATAATAATTGATGAATTGATTCCTTTGGCTAGGTATCAATTAATTAGGGCGATCGCACAACCATAGTAAAACTATCAAGTAAAACTATAACGGAACTGCGATCGCTTCTTTGATCAATTGATAATTGATAATTGATAACAACATAAATGAAGAATACATCAGAAAACACTTTAAAAACTGCTCAACAAGCATTTGAGCATTTTAAACAAGGACTAGAAACCGGTGAATGGCAAAATTTTCTTGATATGCTTACCGATGATTTTACCTTTTGGTTTCCAATGGGTAAATTTCAAGGTTTAAATACAGGTAAAGAACGAGCAAAAGAATTTTTTGAATATGTTTCTGAAGCCTTTAAACCTGGACTAAAGCTAACTTCTTTAGACAACATTACCAGCAACGAAAAAACAGTTATTTTTGAATTTCGGGATGAAGGCAACTTATTAGGACAACCTTATAAAAATCGGGTTGCAGTTGCCTTTGATGTGCGCGGTGATAAAATTTGCAGCTACAGAGAATACTTTGGTAGTGATGGTAAATCGTATTAAAGTCATTAGTTATTAGTCATTAGTTATTATTCAAAAACTTTTCCTCCCCTACCTCCTCTCTTGACTCCTGACTCCTATTTAATATTAATTTTTCTCCGCATCTAAACCATTAATTTCTCGACATTTAACCTCAGCAGCTTGATAAGCATCCAAATATTTTTGATCACCTAACATTACATCCCCATAATATTCATAAGGTGCATCACCATAAATGGGTAAAGGATCATCTTCAGGATAATCTTCCTCTGATTCTTCAATAATTGCTTTTAGCTTTTTCACAGTCAAACTTTGGGCAGGAAAATACCAAATGTTCTCTGCTTTTCTTTTTAAATGAGGAAAAGTCGGATCAATAATTACATTTTCTAACTCAATCCAAGCGTGTTCAACAGGTTTGAATGGATGACCACTAAAAACTATAAAACCTTGAACATACTTTGCACCTTCGGTTGCTAAAACTGCTTTATAAGCATTATCAAAAGGTTTTTTCGCTTTACTTTTGATACTTTCGGCAACTTGCAAAGACAGTGATTCATCTAATAATTTATTCATGGTGACAATTATCATCCTTTAATACAGTCAACTCTATCATCTCTTAATTTATACACTTTTGGGGAACAGAAAAGTTTGGAGTTGAATCAAACCTTACATCAAAATATTACACTATTTCCTGCTTTCTATGAAGATGATAGTCAAACCCCAATTTTGGCAACTGTTCACAGCAGCAACATTAACAGCATCAACTTTTATCAATGCTGTTACTCTCTATCCTTCTATAGCTGAGAATAAAGTCAATACTACCCAAGTTAGTCAAACGGTTTTTACTCTTTCTGGACATACCGCACCTATTAGCACTATAGTTATTAGTCCAGATGGACAGACTTTAGCTAGTGGTAGTGATGATAAAACCATTAAACTTTGGAATCTCAAAACAGGAAAATTACTCCGCACTCTTACAGGACATAAAGAAAAAGTAACATCTTTGGTTTTCAGTCCAGATGGTAAAACTTTAGTTAGTAGTAGTATTGACAATACTATTAGACTTTGGAATGTGCAAACTGGAAAATTAAATCGTAATTTAACCGGACATTCTTCAGCAGTAATTTCTATAGCTATTAGTCCCGATGGGAAAACGTTAGCTAGTAGCAGTTATGATAAAACTTTAAGATTATGGAATTTAAGTAATGGTAGATTGGTACATACTTTTAAAGTTTTCGCTACTGCTGTAGTTATGAGTCCCGATGGGAGAAATTTAATTAGTGGCAATGAAGATGGAACTATTAAACGTTGGAATCTGAGAACCAGAAGATTAATTGCTAACTTAGTACCACCAAAACCGCAAAATCCCATGTTTGAATCTCAACGTGCGTCGGCGGTTACATCTCTCGCTATTAGCAACGATGGCAACACATTAATTAATGGTGGTTATAATGATTTTCACCAGTCAATTCAACAAACAGACGGTAAAAATATCAAAGTTTGGAATCTCAGAACAGGGAAACTTATTCATAATTTTGCAGATGGCATTGGTGGCATTAATGCTGTTGCTATTACTCCCGATGGCAAAAGTTTTATTACTGGTGGTTTAGGGCATAAAATCAGCATTTTTGATGTCAAAACTGGGAAGTTAACCCGCACTATTGAAGGTCATGCAGGAGGGATTTATGCTTTAGCTGTGAGTAAAGATGGTAAAACTTTAATTAGTGGTAGTGGTGATAAATCTATTAAGGTTTGGCGATTATAATAGGTGACGTAAGCCATATTTCATGGCTAATAGTCAAAGTTTACTAAAGTAAACTATAGATTTTTACGGATTTTTAGTCATCTTTAGATGACTTTTGCTATGAGACTGGGAATTCATTCCCAGTCGGGTGATCGGTTTTAAGTTAAGTTGACATTTACTAGCAATGCTAAATCCTACCGCAAGCGATACCTACGGTAAGCTACCGCTAACGCACTCCATCTATATCTATTTAGTTTAGTGGAAATTGCAATGCACAAGGAAAGCAGCTTTTCTCAGACTAATTTTCAGCAAAAATGCAAAAATAATACCTGATCTTGTTTACAAAACTTATACCTGTAATGTATAAGCTACAAAATGTCATGTATAATCTGTAGATTTATGGTCTTCATTTTTTAGATTATATATGTTTGGAGCAAATAAAGCGGTAGATATAAAGTGGCGTTTTGGTAGGGCTGTAAGGAAAAGAAGAAGAGAACTTGACTTATCTCAAGAAGAACTGGCTGAAAAAGCAGAACTTCATCGAACTTACATCTCAAGTATTGAATTAGGAAAATGTAATTTTTCCTTGGAGAATATAGAAAAATTAGCAAAAGCCTTAAATATATCCATACCTGACCTATTTGCAAGTTGTAGTATCAATTCAGAACATTAAAGTATGGATGCTTATATTAAACAAAAAATCAAGGAAAATCTAAAAAACTCAATTAGAAATTTCTTTAAAGGTAAAGAAGTAAAAAATTACCAAGTATTAGATGATATTTTTCCGAATGAAAGAAGAATACGCTCTCTTATTGGTGGATTAGAAACAAGTTTAGGAACAACTTTTTGGGAGCCTATAGCGAAAACATTAGCAGAATTAAATGGATTTCAAATTGTAACTACAAAAATATTACGTCCAGAACCATTTCCCCAAATATTACAGCATGAATTAGATAAATTAGTGGATGAACGTGAAAATAAGCCTAATAAGATCAGAGTTTCCACAAACGAATGTATTCAACGTCTAAAAAATGCAGCTTTCAAAACAAATCCTCAAGACATTATTCAATTTACATCCCCTGCATCTGGTACGGGAGTAGATATCCATTTTGCTAAAAATGGAATTGAATATATTTTTGATATCAAAACCACACAGCCAAATCAAGGTGATTTTAAAGGATTTAATAGACAAATTCTAGAATGGTACGCTTATAAGTTTGCTCAAGATCCTAATACTAAATTAGAAGCTCGTATTGCCATTCCTTTTAATCCTTTTAATAAATCTTGGTATGAAAAGCAAAAAAGTAAGTTATCTAGTTCTCCCTTAGAGTTTAGCAGAGATATATGGGTAGAAAATGAATTTTGGAATTTTTGTTCTGGGGAAGAAAATACATTTGAGCAGTTAAAAGCTCTGTTTATTGAACTAGGGCAAGAAAACTTTGCCGAAGAATTCCATGATATTTTCTACTCAAATTAATGATTATATATCAACAATACTGAGTAATTCTTTAGCTACATACTCAACTACAGGGATAGGAACAGCATTACCAAACTGTTTTTTAGCTACCTCATCTTTTTGATGATATGCAAAATTAGCAGGAAATCCTTGTAATTTACAAGCGTGCTTTGCGGTGATGGGTATATATTTTTTAGGTTTATAAATTTTTTCGAGAAACAGGTTCTTATACTCTTCTGGATGACTAGCATGAATAGATACAGTTGCTATATAGTCTTTACTGCCAGTAGCAGTTAAAGTGGGGACAATATCGGCAGTAGGTAAGATAATTCTATAGATATCATTAATACCTGTCATATTCTTGGAATTAACAAATTCATACTTTCGATTATCAGTCCAACGAAATATTCCTTTATCAACTAATATATTTAATTCGTTGATTTCTATGTCAGGTATTAGTTCTCGGAAATTCTCAAAAGATAAAGGATTACCATCTTTATCTCCATACTTTTTACTTCTTCTATGTTTCAAAAGAGTTAAACAAATCATTTTCTCTCTATCACTTGTTTTGATAATATCCCAAGAATGAATTGTTGTATGACCATTTCTTAAATCGGAAAAAATAAAAAAATCATTTAATTCATCATCTTTTTGAAATCTAGTTCTTGATGGTGGAATCATACCTTTAAATAGTGTATGAGGGTCTAATTTTACTTTCTCTACAACTGTTATATTTTTGAACTCATCTAAAATATCTAAAACTTTTGGATGAATGTTCAAAGGGCTAGGAAATTGATATTGATGACAACTTTCTATATCATTTCTAATCCCTACAATAAAAACCCGATCTCTATTTTGAGGTAAACCAAAATCGTAAGCATTCAATACTTTCCATTTTACACAATAACCTATATGTTCAAATTCTTGTAAAATTAGTTCTAAATTATCTCTGTTTTTAGGACTTGCTAAACCACTCACATTTTCAAAAATAAAAGCTTTAGGTTGACTTTTACTGACTAACCGAATAACATCAAACCATAATTTTCCTCTAGGGTCTTCAAAACCCTTTAAACAACCTGCAACTGACCACGGTTGACAAGGAACACCACCTACCACTACATCAATATTAGATGGAAGTTCTCTAATTTTGGTGATATCGCCTAATTCAATTTCATGTTTGTTTAAGTAACTGATAAAATTTTGCTGATACACTTTAACAGCTTGTTTGTCTATTTCCGAATAGCCTAAGCATTGACCACCTAGTTTTTCTAAAGCAATTCTAAACCCGCCAATACCAGCAAATAGGTCAATAAATGTGAATTGTTTGCGAGAAATTAGTAATTGTAGAGGTAATTCTTTTTGTTTTGTCATTTGCGAATTTACAGATTTCATTGCTGTTAGCCCATATTACCTACTAAATGTTTGGATGTAATCTTTAATTATAACACCCTAAATACCATATTCAATCTAATAACATAAAGATGTTGATGATAAAAACTCAGCCTAGCGAGTAAGCTGAGTTAAAATGTTGCTGATTTCAAGCTAAATTTATCAAATGTTTTTACAGTGCCAAATCATGAAAAAAGACAAACTACCTCTTTATTCTCCATACTCTCCACCAGTCACCTTACCCCAGAAGACGATGTATTGATAAAGATTGTAAAACAACATCACCGGAATTAGAAAACCGATAAAAATGATCATAATCACCAAAGAACTAGGATCAGCAGATGCTTCATAAATGGTAATTTGTCTGGGGATAATATAGGGGGAAACAATCAACCCCAAACCCAAAAAGGTCAGCACAAACAACAAAATTGTCCACACAAAAGGAGCGCGTTCTTCTTTGCGGTTTAAACTTTGTAAAAGTTGCCAAATTAACCACACTCCCAAAACTGGAATAACGGCAAAGATATAATGAAGAGGTTTTCAGCCTTCTTTCTTATAGGAAAATCGAGCGATCCAAAACCCTCCTTTAGAAACCAGAGTGTTAAACCCACCCCCTCGCGCAAACAAAAGAAAAACAGCAACAGGCAAACTGTCACCTGTCACCTGTCACCTATTTACCCAAGTCAGGAAAAACCTCTTGTACAGCGGGATGTACTAAACGATGATTTTTCACATTCAAACCTTTACCTAAAGCGGGGTTAACTTCTAAAGCTTTCACACCCAAATTAGCCAACTGCACAACATAAGGCAAGGTACTATTATTTAACGCTTGAGTAGAAGTCCAAGGTACAGCACCGGGCATATTAGGAACGCCATAATGTACCACACCTTCATCAATATATACTGGATTGGTGTGAGATGTGGCGTGTAATGTTTCCACACATCCACCTTGATCAACAGCCACATCCACAATTACCGAACCAGGACGCATTTGTTTCACCAATTCACGAGATACTAAAATAGGTGCTTTTTTACCTGGTATTAACACTGCACCAATTACCAAATCAGCTTCTTTAACTGCGGTTTCAATGTGGGCAGAATTGCTATAAAGTAATTCTACTCTAGAACCAAATAAAGTTTCTAAATAAGATAGCCGTTCTACATTGACATCTAAAATTTGTACTCCAGCACCCATACCTACAGCAATTTTAGCGGCTTCTGTTCCCACAACACCACCGCCTAAAATGACGACTTTACCAGGTTTAACTCCAGGTACACCGCCTAAAAGTACACCTCTACCACCTTGTTGACGTTCTAGAAATCTTGCCCCAAATTGTACAGCTAACCGACCAGCAATAATACTCATGGGCGTGAGCAAAGGTAGTCTATTTACTCCTGGTTGTTCTACAGTTTCATAGGCGATCGCACAAGTTCCAGCATCAATCAAATTTTCTGTTAATTGCCGATCAGCCGCTAAATGTAAATAAGTAAATAATAACAGGTCTTCTCGCAAAAACTTATACTCTGTTTTTAAAGGTTCTTTGACCTTAACAACCATCTCCCGATGCCATGTAGATTCTGCTGTATCAACAATTTTTGCTCCCGCACTACGGTAATCATCATCTGTAAATCCAGCACCATCACCAGCCATAGTTTCTACAAACACAGTATGACTGCTTTCCGTGAGAACCCGCACACTAGAAGGACTCAAACCCACCCGAAATTCTTGATCTTTAGTTTCTTTAGGTACACCGATTTCCATTTATTTATAACCTCTAATTAACCTCTAATAATTTTGGATTCACTATGATTCACTCTAGAGTGCAGTATTTGTTCCACTCCGTCCGTATTCAATTATTCAAAATTGCAAATTTAGCGATCGCTCCTCCCTTGACGAATCTTCCACAGTTCTTACAATAGATAAAGAAACATTAAAAATTGTAAAGCAAGGGTTTGTATCACGCTATCCAAGATTCTTGCATAAGAACTTGCATAAGAATCTCAAGCTCAAACCCCATCACTATTTCAGAAAAGACAGTTAAGTTTCGTTTGCCAATCACCATTTTTTCAGAGAGGAACTTTTGATCATGACACAACCACAACCAACCGTCACCCCCAAATTAGAAGAACCCAAGTTTGGATTCAACGAATATGCTGAACGTTTAAACGGTCGTGCAGCTATGATTGGTTTTATCTTAATGGTCGTGATTGAATATGTCACTAATCAAGGTGTACTTGCTTGGTTGGGTTTGAAATAGTTTCCACCACAAGCCAACGATTTCAGATGTAAGCTAGAAATTAGAAGAGTAAAAACCAGTTGGATCAACCAGCTGGTTTTAATTTATGGAAAAAGTAGCGCAATATCTGTATAAAGTATGGTATAGAGTATGGTGAATTACCCCACATCTATTTTGAACCCAGAAAACTATAATGTGAGATGACTTGATAGCTAGAAATGATAATTGAATAGCAATTGCGCTATTGTGGAACAATTTACAAGAAAAGTTAGCGGAAAGAAAGCTGTGATGAACGCTATATTACCTCGTTTTTTGAAGTCAGCCTACCGGAAAGAACCTATCATTAGTGTATTAGTTACAATGGGTATAGTAGATGCACTGATTGGGGGTTTAGATGATAGCTGGTCTTTATTCACCTTTGGTTTAGGAACAACAGTAGTAGCTTTAGCCTTTAAATTATGGCGGGTGCAGCAGCAACCCCCCATGCCAGAGGAAACTGTGGTGCAACATTATTTACCACCTCAACCCTCTACTCCACCATTACCAATCATTACAGTTTCCAAGAAAAAACCACGTCAAAATAATTGAAAATTGATAATTGATAATTGATAATTATGGATTAATGCAGAAGAGAGAGATAATTGTGAGCAATGAAGCAAGCAGGGGAGGTAAGAGATTTATTTCCTCTGGACGCACCCAAAAGAATATACCAACAGGAGTCAGCATTGCTAATAATTTAGCTGTTCTGGCTGCACTGCGATAGCGTAGCAACCCCAAAGCCAGCCAACATCCTACCACTTCTCCTATCCACCAGCCAAAAATCAGACCGATAAAAGGGGGTATAAATCCATCGAGAGTAGCATTTGGCATGAACATTTTGACATAACCAACACCTAAAAAATGACCTGGATACATCATAAGGCAGCCCCTATTAAACTACCTATACCTGCGGCTAGGTATCCATTCTTTTTATACTGATGCAAAGACATAATCTCAACTCAATTGTTCATGTTTTTATGCTGTGATTTAGATTCACAATCAATCAACATATTTCCGCAGGATACTTACAATGAAACACAATGAAACAATTGTCAATTTTCCATTGTCAATTATCAATTGATAAAAAAACCCCCTGGATGGGGGACTGGAATTCAAGTGGAGTGAATAACCACAAAATAAATACCTACAGTAAATAGAGTAATCCGAACAAAATTATCCAGATTACGTCCACAAAGTGCCAGTATAATTCAGCGGCTTCTATCCCGAAATGATGTTCATTGCTATAGTGTCCGGGAGTACGCGATCGCCACAACACTGCCAAAATCGCTAAAACCCCGATGGTTACGTGCAAACCGTGAAAGCCGGTGAGAACATAAAACGCACTAGCGAAAAGATTGGTAGTTAAACCAAATTCCAGATGAGTATATTCATAAACCTGGCCTACCAAGAAAATCGCACCCATCAGCGCAGTAATAGCTAACCAAGTACGCATTCCCTTTTCATCATTCTTTTTGATGGCAGTATCAGCATTGTGCATGACAAAACTACTGGCGATCAAATTGATAGTATTCACACCAGGTAACAACAGTTCTAACTCTGGTGTACCTTCCGGTGGCCAGACAGGTAAGGTAGAACGGAAAGCTAAATAAGCACCGAACATACCCATAAAAATCATACCTTCAGCAATAAGAAACACGACCAAACCAAATAAACGATGATCTGGATGTGCTTCATGATGGGCATCTACAGCCCCATGACGATTTTGTTCAATGATCGTAGTGTTAGCTATTTGACTTTGCATGAATTTCTTATTTAGGAATTGGGAATTGGGAATTGGGAATTGGGAATTGGGAATTGGGAATTGGGAATTGGGAATGGGGAATTGGGAATTGGGAATTGGGAATTGGGAATTGGGAATAGTTGATTAGAAAACATAAAATTTATTACCCAGTCACCAGTCACCAGTCACCAGTCACCAGTCACCAGTCACCAGTCACCAGTCACCAGTCACCAGTCACCAGTCACCAGTCACCAGTCACCAGTCACCAGTCACCAGTCACCAGTCACCAGTCAC